>DSBT01000133.1 GCA_011045915.1 Mesotoga infera | reverse complement strand
CTGTACAGCATCTTCAAGCTGAACTATCTTCCTTTGACTAAGAGCAATAGAGTCAATCTTCTCTTCAATAGCATCCATCTTTGCAAGAAAATCGTCTCTAGTAATGAACGGATAGTTACACCCGGTAAAGAGCACAAAAACAGGTATAAGAAGAGTTAGAAGGGTAACTTTTTTCAACTGAATCAACCCCCTCCCGCGGGAATGGTAATAAACTCAAGAGGCAGAAAAGTCATTTCAATCTCCCTGCCCTTGAAAAACTCCTTCAAGAGACCCAGACCGGATACAAGATAATCGTAATCGCCCAACACCTCAACAACTATTGGCGTAATTTGAGTTGGCTCATCATTAATTATAACAGTTGCCCCTACGCAGCGTACGTATGTATATGGTAATACTCTCTTCCCATTTAACGAAATCTTCGTGGCTCTCAAGGCATATATTTCGTTCAGAATCATAAGGATATCGTTGTCATGGATAATGCTACTTCCTTTGAAGCCGGATTCAATTCTTATTCGTACACCTTTTCCAACCTCTTCCTCGTAAAATACACTCCGAGGATTGTTAGAGACAACTCTTCCCGCGACGGCGTTTTTGACATCAACCATACTGGATTCTACAAGCGACTTGAGCTCTTCCAGCTGCCACTCAAGAGAGACAATCTTTCCTCTTATTCCCTCTATCTGGGTCGAGTAGTCAACATTCTCTCTTCTATCCAGTGAAGTGAGAAGATTCAGAATACTTTGCATATCATTTGAGAGATTTGTCAACGAGTCCCCAACGGAAGAACTGCTAACACCAGCCGAGACTGAATTCAGGTTCGCAATAATCCCCTGAAAATCGGTGATTATCTTCGAAAGATCCTGTCTCACTTCAAGGGAAGAGAGTGAGTCGAGATTCAGATTGAGCTGGAAGACTCTTTCGGACATGGTCTGAAGTTTGTTCTCTATTTCCCTTGTACTGAGACTTGAAACCATTTCATCGCCAAACTGCCTGAGAAAGTAGATGTTCAAGAAAGCACCCAAAGCCACAATAATAATGAAGATAACAAAGAGAACCCAGATTCCTTTCAAGTCTTTCACTCCAAAACAAAAGCGGCGGCAACTCCGGCCGCCGCAGAGTCTACGACACTATTTTACCTTTTCCTTCAGTTCCTTTCCAGGTACGAATTTAGGAACTTTTCCGCCCGGTATCGTGATGGGCTTCTTGGTTCTCGGATTGACACCCTTTCTGGCCTTCCTTGAAGCTACCATAAATGTGCCAAAACCAACGAGTCTTACAACATCACCTTTAGACAGTGTCTTCTCGATGATCTCGATCACTGTGTCAAGGGTCTTTCCAGCATCTTTCTTAGTAACACCCGTTTTCTCAGCGATTTCAGCGATGAGTTCTTTTTTGTTCATACTGTTCCCCCCTTCGCATGAGATGTCGCTATTATTCTACCACTCAGAGCTCAAATTACCAAACTCCTTATAGAGGGCGATTCCAGCCTTCATCGGGAAGAAATCGGCCCTGAGAGTGCTGATTCGGCTTCAGGCTCGCGATTTGGCCTTCAAAGCTGTTAAGCCGTCGTCAGGCCGGTGAATTGAGTGTATAATTGTTAGTGGAGGTGGTTCTATGAAGAAACTCATTATTACAGTTTTTGTGGTGTCTCTAGCCCTCGTATCTTTTGGCATCAATTACATAAATCCAGTTGGTCCTACTCTAATTCCGATTGCTGAGTTACTCTCCTCGGATATCTCTAATGAAGTCCCGGGTCTCGAAATCAATTTGTGGAGAAGCGTCGACGAAGCAATTTCAATGCTGGTTACAGGGAGGGCGCAGATAAGCCTTCTTCCGGTAACCGTCGGAATTAAGCTGGCAGCTTCTGGAGTAGATATTAAGCTCGCAGCAGTGAGCATGTGGAATGGTTTCTATTTCATATCTACAGAGAAGTCGATAGATGATATAGAAGACCTAGTAGGAACGGTGATCTACACCTTGCAGGCACCTGGTCAGACAGCAGACACCATTCTTCGCGGCGCCCTTGAGTCTCGTGGATATGAAGTCGGAAAAGATGCGTCTATAGTCTACGTAGGCGGCGCGGAGGCTGTGCAGCTTCTTGCGAGCGGAAAAGCCAAGCTCATTCTTGTACCTGAACCATTTGCTTCTCTTGCCGAAGCTCGTGTTCAGAGTGTAATAAGGTCTATGCCGATTGAAGATCTATGGGAAAGCTTCAACGATAGGAGAATCAACATTCCTACATCGGGGATATTCGTAAGCGGTTCTCTCGATAGAAGTGTTGTCGAATCATTTCTTCTTCTTTACCAGCAGTCCATGAGCCTGTCGCTCGCTAATAGGGAAAAGACTGCGGAGATAGTGTCAGAAAAGATGGGTGGCTTCCCCGTTCCTGTACTGAAGAAGGCAATGGATACAGCGGGCTTTCTATTTTCAGACTCCGAGAAAGCCAGGGAAGAAACAACGATATATATCGAAAAGCTGCGGGAACTCGATCAGGAACTTACGGGTGATATTGATCTAGATGCTCTCTTCTTCTAGAAGGAAACAGCTTGCGCCAATTCTCTCGGTAGGGTTTCTTCTACTGGTATGGTTTGCCGCATCTCTTTTGGTTTCAAGCAACCTTCTATTGCCTGGTCCGGGCGAAACAATAGCGGAATTCACGAAAATACTCTCAAGCGCGAGAGGCTGGTCGAATATTGCCGAAACATGTTCGAAGGCCTTTATTGGGCTTTTTCTCGCACTGGGGATGGCCATGGTCGCCGGATTTCTTATGGGTCTGATCGATGTTTTGTATGAATTGCTCAGACCGTTGGTAGTGATTCTTCAGTCTATTCCTATTGTATCCTGGCTTGCTCTGGCGATCTTCTGGTGGGGAGTAGGGTTCTCTTCTCCAGTATATATTGTATTGCTTACGCTGTTTCCTATCTTCACAATCAATATTGCAGAGGGAGTCAGAAACGTAGACAAGAAGCTGGTAGAGATGGCAAAAGTGTACAGGCTTTCCAGGAAGGTTGTTCTCAGGAAGATCTATCTTTCCTCTGCCTTTCCCTTCATAGTGTCGTCAATGAGAGTTGGGGTTGGAATCATGTGGAAATCAGTCGCAGTAGCTGAGTTCATGGTTGGAGCATCCGGAATAGGAAGAGCAATGTCCGATGCGAAGTACTCAATAAACACGACCAGAGTCTTCGCTTACACTCTGGTTCTTGTGATTCTCGGCATACTTACCGAGAAACTTCTAGATCTGCTAATAGGAAGGAGTGCCCGCTATGCATTTAAGAATTAGAGATCTGCATAAGCAGTTTGACGGGGAGAAGATAATAGATGGGTTCAGCTTCTCCATAGATGGTGATTTCTTCCTAACGATCCTCGGCAGCTCCGGTTGCGGTAAAACCACACTATTGAGAATTATTGGCGGTATCCTGAAGCCCGATAGAGGAACTGTTGAACTTGACAGCAAACGCTTGGGATTCGTATTCCAGGACGATAGGTTAATCCCGTGGTTGACGGCTTCCCAGAACATCTCCATTGTCTCGCCTGGGTGCGACCCGGTAGAGTTTCTCTCATTTGTTGGACTGAAGAACCATAAGAGCAAGTATCCTTCTCAGCTAAGCGGCGGGATGCGAAGGAGACTGAATATTGCAAGGGCGTTGGCCTTCAACCCTGATATCATTCTTATGGACGAGCCGTTCAGCTCTCTGGATGTTGTAATTAAGGACAGGCTAATGGAAGACATCCAGAGAATCTGGATGAGGAGGGGAATCAGCGTGATAATGGTCACACATGATCCTTCAGAAGCAGCGAGGCTCTCGACAGACATAGTAATCATACAGGACAGACTTTCCAAGAGTGATTCTATAGATCTCGGCAGTCCGGAAGGGAGAACCATGGACGAAATCGATCAAATAGCCCGTAGCCTGTTATGTAGGATGAAGGAATCTTCTTCATTTGTTCAATGAAACGTGAGTAAATCGCAATAACCGTGATGTAGTATTTGCTGGCACAGAGGTGATTGAAATGGCGAGAATTCATGAGTTGATCGTTGATCTGAACAGTTTCGAATTCAGGAAGACGATAGATGTTGTGCTGGATCCTGACTTCACTGAAGAGATAAAGTTGACTAGTGTCGCAGAGATCCACATCGAATTGTATAAAGATAAGGATTCGATTATCGTAACAGGTTCGGTGAAAACAGTCCTCGAAGACAACTGCGCAAGGTGTTTGAAAGTAGTCTCAATCCCGATTGCAGGGACAATTGAAGCCACCTACGTCCTTCAAGACAGTGTTGTTTTTGCAGAAGACGGCACAAGTGCTGATCTGGATAATGTTCTGAGGCTCGAGGGAGATCTGCTGGACTTGTCAGAACGCGTTATTGAGGCTATAATTGTTGAGGTTCCTCAGAAGGTTCTCTGCAGAAAAGACTGCGCGGGACTTTGTCCGTATTGCGGGGCAAATCTTAATGAGGAGCCAAATCACTCGTGCCAGAAGAAGGAAGAGCTGCCCGATGGCTGGCACAAAGTGGTGTCTGAGCTCAAATCGAAATTGAAGAGTTAGATATAGGAGGGATTAGAGTGGCCGTTCCAAAGCAAAAAAGAAGCAGAAGCAGAACCCACTTGAAACGTGTGAGGATGTATAGCCCGATCAAGGTTGCTGTTTCTACATGTCCAAACTGTGGCGAACCAAAACAGCCACACAGAGTTTGCTTACACTGTGGCT
>DSBT01000132.1 GCA_011045915.1 Mesotoga infera | reverse complement strand
GAAATCGGAAGTAATTCAGGAAAGCTTTATGATTCGTCAGTTGTGAATAGCTGTCTGGAGTTGTTCCAGAGTGGCTTCTCGTTTAAAGCCCATGAGGAGTGATTTTGTGGAGAAGCGAGACTCGATTGGTAAACATTACAGCTTACTCTATGAGTCTATTGCGGACAATCCAGATCTGCTCATCTGCAGGTGGAAGGCCGATACAACACTAACTTATGTTAATGATGCCTACGCCGAGTTCTACGGTATGGAAAAGGATCAACTTCTCGGAAAGCGGTGGATTGATCACGCCGAAAGGGATCCAAGCAGGGAGCTTGAGAAGACCTTGCACAGCAAAGCAGAAGTTGAACATTCTTTCCAGAGGGAAGATCCCGCGGTGGCTGCCGATGGAGCCGTTCACTGGATTCACTGGTACAATCAATCGGTGCATGACGCCGCCGGGAAGCTGATTGAATACCAGTCGGTTGGAATTGACGTAACTGAGCAGAAGGAAGCCAGGAGAAGAATTGCTGAATCCGAACGTACTCTTCAGCTTATTCTGGACAACCTTGATGAGATAGTTGCGTATCATAATCCCGATCTCAGTATTGTCTGGGCGAACAAAGCATTCAGAGATAGGGTGGCGGTAGACAAAGAGAGTCTGCTGGGCAAGACATGCTATCACCTGTGGTACGGAAGGCAAACTCCTTGCGACAATTGCCCTGTATCGAAGGCCGTCAGGGAAAAGAAAACAGTTGTTTAGGAGATCGAGCAAAACGGAATCATCTGGCACATCAAGGCATACCCGATCTTCGATACTTCCGGAGATCTACTGGGAGTAGTGGATCTGGCGTATGACAAGACAAGAGAACGCGAGATCTATTCTAGACTGAGAGAGCGCGAAGAGAAGTACAGGGCAATTGTTGAGTCCACAGACGACATAATCTTTGAACTGGATCGAGAAAGCAGGCTTATTGCTGTTTTTGGGAGTTGGATAGAGAACTCAGAAACTGATACAGACTTCTTCATTGGCAAGACCGCAGCCGACATTCTTCCTGAAGGGACAGCAGAAGTACATATCATGAACAACAAGATAGCTCTCAGCGGAGAGCCGACTACATATGAGTGGAGCTTTGGCGAAGGCCTCGACCAGAAATACTATAGTATTAATCTGTCGCCGGTATTCGATGATAATGGGGAAGTCTCAGGTCTAGTCGGAATTGGCAGAGACATTACGGAACTCAAGAAGGCGGAAGAAGCTCTCAGAAGAAGCAGGGATGATCTTCTGCTAACAATGTCCAGCCTTCTTAAGGTCAAGGATCCCTACACGGTTGATCATCAGAGAAAGGTCGAAAGAATATCTACAGCGATTGCAGAACGACTCAAACTCCCCAATGAAAGACTTGAAGCACTGAGAATAGCAGCTATTGTCCATGACATAGGGAAACTTTCCATTCCGGCAGATATACTTAACAAGCCCGGAAAGCTTAATGAGATTTAATGGGCTTTGATCAAGAACCATCCCGACGAAGGATTCAAAATCCTGAAGGAGATCCATTTCGGTCTGCCGGTTGCAGAAATAGTCAGGCAGCATCACGAGAGAATCGATGGATCCGGTTATCCTAGAGGTCTGAAAGACGGGGAGATAATGCTTGAGGCAAGAATTCTTGCAGTTGCAGATGTTGTCGAGGCCATAGGCTCTCATCGTCCTTACAGACCTGCATTGGGACTTGAGATAGCCCTCGAAGAGATTAAGTCAGGAGTTGGCACGAAGTATGATGAAGAAGTGGTGAAAGCCTGTCTTGAGCTCTTCAGTTCTGGGTTTTTGCCGATCTAGACATCAGATTTTAAACTGCAGAAGCTCTCTTCCCTGGAACTGTGGACGTTGTGAACTGCACGGATAATGAGAATTTCG
>DSBT01000131.1 GCA_011045915.1 Mesotoga infera | reverse complement strand
CTCTCGGCTGCTTCTTCCTGATGCTTATGTAAGTTTTCGTATGTGAAAACTGTATTCAATACCGGATCAAGGTTGAGTGCTTCCGTGAACTCTCTTATGCTTTTGCCTTTTACGAAAGGGCGATTTAGGTAAATGTATGGCCCATTAACCAGGCGAGATCCTCTTAGAAGATCATAAGCTATTAGGTCCTTGAGTTGGTTCTCCAGGCCTTCATCTGCGATATTCAGTGTGCTAATTAGAAAATCTGTGAAGCTCTCGAAGGTCTCTTTACTGAAGACGACAGGGTTAATGGACAAGATCACCTCTTTTGTTAGTATTGACGGATGCTGCTTATTCCCATTTTACTTGTAGTATTTCCACTTCAATGTTTTCAGCATTTTCAAGCGGGTTATGACCATCATTTCCAGTAATCGAAAAGGGTCTTCTAATGGTCTTGTTGTTTTCTAGAGAAATGCCTTCGATTACAACATTGGATTTAGTAATTACATTGCGATCCTTATCAAAAATCCGGAAAGAGACTAATAGACTATCTAGCTTTCTACCATCTTCATTTTTGTTGGTAATTATATACACAATTCCTTTTTGTGGGTTGAAAGGATTTACTTCTGCAATTTCACCCGCCACGATAACATCTTGAGGATGTTGTTCGGTAACTGGGGCTAAGAGTTCTGATTCAATTCTAGAAAGCATTTTATCCAGTGTATCTTGTCTTTCGTTTATCTGTCTTAGCTTTTCATCAATTACCTGTTCTTTCCTCTCCATAAGGCCCGCCAACTTTTCAAGTTGATCCATTTTTTCCCGTATCTTTTCGATCAATGTTTCAGCTTCTTTCAGAACATCAACGACTGAGCTAATTACTATCACCCCTTTGTCTTACTGGAGAGTCTTTCAGAAAGAGCAAAGACTCTAGAGAGTTCGCTATCAATATTGGCTAAGATCAAGACCAAAACCTGTGAAGTGATTAGGTCTTCAGAATTAGAAATTTCTCGATCGAATTCAAGGAAATATTCATAACAAGAAGGCTCGGGTGTTTTGACTCTCGAAGGAGAAATCTTCCCTGAACTGAACTGGGAAATAGTCATCTCATCAGTTGGAATGCTGAATATATCTACCAGGTTAGGGCAAAGAGTGCAGGTTTTCGGTATTGATGTCTTTAGTGGTTTATGGTTAATCTTGCAAATTAATCTAGAATTCTCTTCATCACCAACACCACACGCGGGATTGTCCAAAACCTTTACAGAGGTTTTGTCAAGCTCTAGTGATAAATCCTCATTCTCATTCAATGAAATAGTTGCAAAAGTCTCCACAGACCTGAGAGGGACTAAAAAGCTTTCGAGAGGTTCGGAGATATCTTGTGAGCAGAAATCTAATCGTACTTCTTTGTTCTTCCCGGTTGGATTATGGATGATAAAGTATCGTTTCTCCGGGATATCAGAAACATCGTACAGAATCGCCGCCTTGCCTCTTTGTGGGTCTACAACGCAAATTCGATTTCCAATAATAGCGTACTTACTTGCGAGAGAGAGTCCCTTGGAAACAAGGAAAGCGTCATCATTAAAATCTGGAGTAAGCTTGAACAATTCACCAATTACTCTTTCCAAGTGTTTCCGGAAGAACGGAATAGCGGAACTTCCTCCGCATACAAGAAGTGAGTCAATTTTTTCTGTCTCAATACTGCGAATGAAATTCTCTATGTTCTCAAAAACACTCTTCATTGATTTGCTTAGGATGCAATCTTCAAATTCTGCTCGCTTCATATTTAGCGAGATGAGTTTGCCTGTTTCTTCATCGAGGAAGAAATCTTCGACCTCTTCTTCATAAGAGAGGCGTTCTTTCAAGCTCCGAATGGTGTTCAGCATTCTGTTATCGAAATATCTCTGGTATTCTTTTGTTTGTTTATTCTTGAGGTACTCAAGAATACCTTCATCTATGTCAACACCCCCATAATTCAGCTGAAGACGATCAATAACCCTTTCAACGCCTTTCGAATATGAAAAGAGAACTAGATCAATGGTGCCCCCTCCAAAGTCAATAACGCAATGTGTGCCCTCTTCTATCTGCTTCTTAGCCCCAAACACAGCAGCAAGAGGTTCATATACGAAACGAACTCTATCGCTAAGCTCTTTGATTAAGTCTAGGTATGTTTTGCTAGGCGATACAGGTATTCCAACGACAAGTTCCTCGAGCTGTGAAAGATCAATGTTCTCTTGAATAATGTTTTTAAGTTCCTGAAGGGAGTGCCGTGCAATAATGTATTCACTCTCACCCAATGGACCAAAAGATATCACTGTTGGTTTCCTACGCTTTTCCAAAGAGACTTGGGTCCTTTTAGCGAAATCATCAGGTGATGCGTTCAGAGGAGCATCTCCAGCAACAAGCTCGCCGTCCACAACATAAAAGTGACTGCGGGTATCAATCCGCTTAGAGAGAAATAACTCTGTCTTTTCAAGAAAAGCATCAATTTCATTGCTTCTGAAAAAAGCCGATTTGAGTAGTCTTTGCTTCAGCCCCACAAAACTTTTCACGCCGTGTTTAGTTGTTGGGAAAGAACTGAACTCAATATTTCCTTGAGGGTCTAGATTTACAACGCTTCCCAAGAAACGGCCCTCAGGGAATTCCACTGGATAAAGTATCCCATCCTTCTCTACAGAGGCCCTTATTCGAGTTGTCCCATAGTCAAGAAGAAGCTTCACTTGGTTCCCTCCCTGAGAACAGATATGAACCTTGCCGCTAGCTCGAGTGAGTCGAATTCTTTCAAACTGTCAAGCATTTTTGCCCATCTGGTAATGTCAGCCTCGATTGAGTTTAGAAGATCCTTACGGGCAGAATTCCAGGATTGTTCAAGAAGTTGGGCTCTTATGTGGGCTTGCATAGTCGATATCGTTTGTCCTCCCTTTAGAGAGGAAACTTGATTTCCGTATGATTTGACTGCCCTGTCCATAGCAATGCAAACGTTGTTCAATAATGAACGCGTTACAGAGGAGGATTTCTCCTTTATAACCAATAAGGAAGAAAGAATTGAGGAAAGTTCTTGGCCGGTTTCCTCCATTCTTTTTTCAATAGAAGCAAGGATAGATCTCATAGTCTCATCAGCGAATCTGGAGTTATTTTGGAGTAAGGTGGCCATCTGCTTTGAGCTTAGCGACTTCACAGTTCCTTCTGAGATTCTATGAGCTAATTCTCCAATTATTACTTGCTCATTTGGCAGCGTTTCTAGCAGTGCTCTGGATACTTCACCCTCGTCGAAACTGTTCATCAAAATACTAACAATACTAGGTTTCAAAGAATCAGGTAGGATCCTGATATCTTCTTTTAGCGATTCAGAATAGGTAATCCTTCTCATAAGTTCAGAGGCCACTAAATCTCTCGAATCTTTCCCTTCTAGGAAATGAGAAAGCTCTAGTAGCGATTGCATATCTTCCTTTTTAAGGGTCACTGAAAAATCCCATCTAGATAGTTTTGTGCTATCTAGCAAGAGACCCTTCATTTCAACATCAGGCAAGATTCCAAAGAATTCGTTCAAAGCAACAGTAGACATAGGACTGTTCTGCACAGCATCTGCTTCTTCTATCACATCTAGAAGAGAATCTGGAGCAAGCGTTAAGTTGCTGATTTCCGATTTTACGAGGTTCTTAACACTAATTACCAAACGATTATGAAGATAGGCACTACTTATTTTTGTGTCCTTCTTCTCCTTTGATAAAGAGAGGTGATTAGCAATGTTCTCATCCGTTTCTAGAGCCGCTAGACAAAAGCCCATAATTTGACTTCCTGCGTATTTTTCGACATTGAATAATTTGCTGATTCCCGCCAGAAAGGGCCCTCTTTCTTTGAATCGACTTTCATAATAGGATCTTTCAAATAGAGAAATCTTTTTATCCTTTGCCGTTTTATTAGGAGGCGCTATGCTCTTAAGGCTGTCTCTCTTGCCAAATTTATGTAGAAACCATTCCTTGAAACTCCTCTGTTCTTGTAACTCTGATTTGCGAACAAACTCATCAGCTGATGTGGGAATCGTTACTGCGCGCGCAATTAGTAGATCGAATACAATGAACTGTGTGCATTCTTTTGGTAGTTGTCTCATCTAGCGAAATCTCCTCATACAGATACTCATAAAATAAATAGACCAATGCTCTGACCGCCGCAGGGCACTATTAAAGTACATAGATTCAATGGTTTTATCGAGGAGTCGGTTTTTAGTACGATCAATCACAGATTTCCTCCTTGAAAGAGTTTCGGTCTGTACTCTTCAAAGTACTTCAGGGCAAGGTCTCTGGATAAGTAAG
The DNA here is from genome assembly GCA_011045915.1 of Mesotoga infera. NCBI lineage: Bacteria > Thermotogati > Thermotogota > Thermotogae > Kosmotogales > Kosmotogaceae > Mesotoga > Mesotoga infera. Next base: position 66 of record DSBT01000131.1, on the reverse strand, counting down.
CCCCATACTCTCTTTCCTGCTCTCGTTTCTCTATTGGGAATGTCGTGAAGATATACTTCAGGTCTT
>DSBT01000130.1 GCA_011045915.1 Mesotoga infera | reverse complement strand
ACTATGACGTGGTTGGAATTGGAAATCACGAATTCAATTTCGGTCTTGAGTATCTGGACCTGGTGATAGCATCTGCTGATTTTCCAATGATTAGCGCAAATCTTTACAACGCAGACACCGAAGAGCTCAGGTACGACCCTTACGTGATACTGGAAAGAGAAGTCGATGAAATCCCAATCAGAATCGGCGTTATAGCCTTTCTACCTCCGGAAATTATGATGTGGGACAGAGTCCTTCTCGAAGGAAGAGTCTATGCTGAACCAATAGTAGACGCAGCTGCGAAGTACATTCCCAAACTTCGGGAGGAAGGTGTCGACCTCGTCATAGTCTCGCTTCACCAGGGAAGCTCAGACGCTGAAGCTATACTCGAAAACGTTGAAGGAATAGATGCAATTATCATGGGTCACAGTCACGGAAGAATTGCCGAAAAAATCGATGGAGTCCCCGTTACCATGGCTGGCAGCTGGGGGAGCGCTGTAGGATTGATCCATTTTCATCTTCTTAACCAGGATGGAAATTGGGAGGTCTTCTCTTCCTGCCCGCAGCTGTGGCAAGTCGATGAAAAGATTGAATCCGCGCCTGAGATAGTTGAAGCTGTTAAGGAACAGCACGAAGCAACCATTGATTATGTAATGGCTCCGGTAGGAACGACAACAGTACCAATCACGGGGTACTTCAGCAGAGTAATCGATAACGAAGTCACTCAGCTCGTCAACGAGGCTCAGCTCTGGTATGCAAGTGAATATTTCAGAGGCACCGATTTTGAAGGAATGCCTTTGCTTTCTGCCGCAGCACCATTCAGAACTAGCACCAATGTAGAAGCAGGGGACATAAGGATAATGAATGCAGCTGACATCTACATCTACTCGAACACTCTACACGTTGTGAGAGTGAACGGCATCGAACTCAAGGGTTGGCTGGAAAAGTGCGCCGAAAACTTCAACCAGATCGATCCAGGCAGCACTGAGGACCAGAACCTTCTCGCACGTTTCTCATCCTATAACTTCGACATTATCGAAGGAATCAATTATCAGATCGATGTTCGAAACCCTGTTGGGCAGAGAATTGTAAACCTGACTTATGAGGGCGAAGAAATAGAAAACGACATGGAGTTTCTTGTCGTGACAAACAACTACCGCGCAGGTGGCGGCGGCTATCATCTTGTCGACTCGGATATTGTCCTGTCATCGACAGTTGAGAACAGAAGCGTTATCATAGACTATATCATTGAAAAGGGTTCAATCACTCCCACACCATCCTATAACTGGTCCATCGCTCCTTTCGAAGCGGCCGGTAGAATCACCTTCACGTCCAATCAGGAAGCCGCATCTCTCATAGACAAACTCGGAATAAAGGGAATCAAATACATTGGAGACCGACTCTTCGAAGTAGATCTCGTAGAGCTAGCAGAAAACGTTCCGCAGACAGTCTCTAACTAGAATCACTTGCGTAAACAAGACCGGAGGTAAATATGCCTCCGGTTTTTTGTCATTCACTTACATATTCTCCAAGCTAGTACTGATGAGTAGACAGATAATCCACACTTTCGCGGCCCACGCATGTTGGGCAAGATAAAATACTTCGTATGGGCATCTCTTTCATTTCACACGTCCAGTCCCGAGCAGATCGGTAGTTAGTGAGATTCGACGAAGCGCTTTTTCGAGATGTCTATCCCGCTCCATGACACTTAAATGATCAGTCCGAAGGATCAGATTCCACTTCCTTTGCAAATGAAATGCGGATTATTCTTCATCCTATGATCCACCTTCTTAACTCGATTGACAATCCCACTCTTTGAACAGATTCACATCGTGCCAGGGAAACCACAGGCAAATAGATCCTTTGCAGCGTCACAACCCGTGATTTTGAACTTTTTTTGAGATCTCAATCCTGAGTTCGAAAGAAGATAATCCATCTTACCACTCTAAGAATATTTAAAATCCACGCAACGCATGAGTTCGGTAAATGGGACCATAATTCAAATCCACCCTTTTCTGTCACTAGATCGAATCTTCACCATTGCGCCTGTCGATGCTGATGTTCGAGTTACTGGTTTTCATAGTTATGAGGAGGCCGTTGCCTCCATTGAGTGTCCCTCTCAAGCTGGTTGAACTCGAACTGATTACGCCTACGGTAAGCCCCTTCAAATTGACGGTTCCATTGGTTGTAGACGCGCTTATCTCTGCACGAATCGAGTCATCTAGAAAGATTCCTATACTTCCATTAGTTGACAGCAGTTCAAGAACACCAGAATCTGGAAGGATCGCGTCGCAGGCAATCTTCGCGTTTGAGGTCTCAAAACTATTGCTATCACCGAGAAGTGTGACCTCAGTGATTGTAATTGCTCCGTTCGTTGAATTCGCCGAAACACTGAGAGTTCCCCTTTCAATTGTTATCGGAGCATTACTTGTCTCAATAATGAGGGTTCCAGATATTCCCTTTCCTTCAAACGCACCGTTGGTGGATCTAAGTTCCATGACTCCGGCGCATTCCTCGACAAAAATGGGCGAATTAGAGGTTTCAAGTGTCATGTTTCCCGAGACGGAGATCAGCTCCAAACCTCCATTGCTGCTTCTGCCTCTTATTGAGGCATTAAGTGATTTGAAAACCATTGCGCCGTTGCTTGT
>DSBT01000129.1 GCA_011045915.1 Mesotoga infera | reverse complement strand
TTGCGGGCTACTTCGAAGAGATCGAAAAGGCTAGAAATAGCGGATTTAACAATCTTCACGATTACTTCTTCTTCATTGAACTCCCTGGAGAAGACAGAGTATCGGTAAACACAACCCATTCGTCCGATAAAGATCCCCTTAATCCTTTTGAACTGAGTCAATCTGTCTTCGAATGCTCTGAGCAGATAGATCAGCTCGTCGCCTTCACGAGGAAGTACGTTCGCGGATTCGAAGAGTCAAGAATTGAAAAAATCGCAGACGATATAGGAATTCGAGAGAGTAGAAGAGTGAAGGGACTTTACGTTTTTACTGGAGAAGACGTTAGGTCGCACAGGAAATTCTATGACGGTGTTGTCAAAGCAACATATGGAATAGATATCCATTCTCCTGAGACTCAAAAGATTACTCGAGAAGTTAGGAGCAGTGTTCCCGAATATTCAGACTACTACGAGATACCCTTGAGAGCCCTAATCAGCTGCGATTTCTTCAATCTATATACTGCTGGCAGATGTTTCTCAAGTGATTTTGAAGGTCAAAGTGCAGGAAGGATTATGCCCACGTCAGCCGGCATGGGACAGGCTATTGGCATGGCCTCCGCGATTTCTTTTGAAAGTGGCAGACCAATAACGGAAATCTCAAGAGATGAAATTGACAGAGGGCTTCACAGCATCACTGGTAACAACTCGATCTGTTCTCTATCGGACATTCTCAAAATAAACCACTCAAACTAAAAAAGCTTGTTTTGATTCGGGCAAGCTCGCATTCCCGATTTAAAGTTATGAACTAATAAGTATTTGGAAATGATCTAGAAGGTACTTGGTCAGTGTTGCGACGGGTACAAGAATTGAAGTCAGTCTCTTCAGCTAAGAAAGAGGAGAGATTACTTTTCCAAAGGAGGGGATCATGCGTTACCAAAGAACAGAGTATCTCTTGATGTGAATGCAAAATCCACAGGCATTATGACGATCGATCAGGATTGATCCCTCCGCTGATTGTTCGTTTCATGTGGGTGCGTCATAGCTTATCTAATTTCGAGGTGTCGGTTGAAGAGAGCGTTGGTTCTTGGTGGTGGAGGAGCAAAAGGTGTGGCTCACGTTGGGGTTATTCGCGCGCTTGAAGAGAAAGGGTTCGTTCCTGACCTCATCGTAGGAGTTAGCATTGGCGCGCTAGTTGGAGCGGCATATTCAATACTGGCGGATTCAAACAGCCTCTGGGAAATTACGTTGAGGACCTGCAGAAGGGCGACCACATGGCTTTCATTAAGGAAATTAGTAGCAAGAACGCATTCGCCGGTCCTAAGTGCGATCGTGTGTGCATATTTGAACACTTTTAGAGCAGTTCTTCCCTCCAGGAGATATTTCAGACTTCTTAGGAAGCACTTGGGGGGGTACAGGTTCACCGATACAAAGATCCCCTTTATTTGTACATCTACAATCATGGATTCCGCTGAACTTTGCATACACAATGATGGAAGTATATATGAAGCGCTTAGGGCTTCAATGGCTATTCCAGGATTATTCAAACCTGAAGAGAAAGGAGACCTAACACTTGCCGATGGCGGTATCCTGAACAATCTTCCTGTAAGAGTCGCAAGAGAGGCGAATAGTACTTTCATAGTTGCCGTAGATCTTTCTTCATCGAATAAGATTGCTTCCTTCAATACTTCGAATTCAATATTGGGAGTGATGGATGAATACAGAGCCGATTTGATTTTGCAGAGAGAAATAGATGATGCAGATATTGTAATATCTCCCGTTATGACCAGGAGTATAGATTTGATGGATTTCTCATCCTGTATTGATGTCATGAATGAATCGTATGAAGAAACGCTCAAATGTGATTTGGACGGAGAGACACTTTGAAGGTACATGTCGGGGGATACGGTTTTCAGGGCATTGCCTCTCTGGAACACATAAATGGTCTCGTTGGCAAGGGAGAGGTAATACTTAACGGTTTGGCGGGATATTACGCGGTCATAGCAGAAACGCTGGGAGAAGATGAGGGAATGAGCCGGTTATCCGAGTTCGTGAAGAGGCTCTTCAACACGCTGAAAGTAATGGATGGCTTTGCAGTCTCGAAACCTCTAGGGCTGCGGCACAAGCTGCAAAAGCTTCGGCACTGCCGGATCTGGTCCAGACAAAATCATGTCTTCGAGAGCAATGTGAGGGATTCCTTTTTGGAAGGGATTTCTGGAATTACTGTTTTCAGCGCTGAGGTATTTGATCTTGAAGAACGGGCAGTAAGACTTCTTTCAGGAACGGCCAGGGGAGTTGCCGCCTCATGCATCTCTCTCCCCGGACTCTTCCCACCTTATATGGGCAGATACGTTACCACCACATATCTTAGCCAGATTCCGGTATCCTTTCTATCGAACGGGGATATAGTCCTTTTAAACCTTAGAGATCCATCTTACGGCAGGCTCAAGACAGCTTCAGATTTACTGTTTCATTCTATGGAGGTTCGCTCGTTGAGTTATGCAAGGGAGATGCTTTCACATTCCGAATGCCGCTTAGTGAGAGTTGCGAAGATTGTCTGTTCGGATAACGTGCTTGATTTTCTAGAGAGATTGAGAAAGGGATCGTAGTCTTGACAAGTGGTAGTATTGATATGTTATTTGCTGTCGGGATAAATGGGTGAATGGGGGCAGATAAATGTTCAAGACAATGGTGATAATCGGCACTCTTCTGGCTATGGGATTCTACCTGGTCAGCGGTACGAAAAAAGGATTAGATGAGATTATGACTATGGAGTATAACGGCAGAACGAGACAAACCATAATTCATCTACCTCCGGAAATCAAAGATGAAAAGTTGCCGGTAGTTCTTGTCTTTCATGGTCTTTTTGGCAATAGCAACTACACAAAGAACACATACGGAATAACGGAAGTCTCTGACAAAGAGGGTTTCATTTCAGTCTATCCCGAGGGAACCGGCCCTCTGAACAGCGTCTTCTTGAGTTGGAACTCGGGTTTTTGTTGCGGATACGCTATGGAAAACAATGTTGATGATGTCTCGTACATTTACGAGCTAATTGGCGAAGTGAAAAACAGCTATCCCGTTGACGAGGCTAGAATTTATCTTGTCGGTCTTTCCAATGGAGGAATGATTGTCTATAGGCTTATGTCACGCTATCCAGAGCTGTTTGCGGCATGTGCAATTGTCTCTTCTTCTCCGGCGGGCGGAACTGATGAAAACGCAGTAGTTATGATAGACCCTCCGGATGTAGGAGTTCCGCTCATTGTATTTCATGGGATGAAAGATCCTATAATACCCTTTGAGGGAGGTTTTTCGAGCAGCTCCGAAGCCAACGGAATGTATTTTCCACCGGCAGAAGAATCTGTGGAATTCTGGGCAACCAAGATGGGAGCTAGTACCGTACAGGAGACACAACAGGAAAATGGACTGATCATACTGAAAGAGTACACCGGGAAAGATGAGAGGAGTCTTGTACATTTCTATATGATAACTGACGGTGACCACACCTGGCCGGGAAGAGAGAAGGGGATCGACTCTCTCAGCAGTTCCTCCAATGCGAGTATTAAAGCTAGTGAAATAATCTGGGAGTTCTTTGAAGCCAAGAGCTTAGAATGAGTCTTTTTGCACTTCTAAGTGATACCATCTTACATAGCCTACTCCCGGTTCCTTAAACCTCCCCCATCTAAATCCTCTTGTTAGCAGAAACTCGTGAATCTCATTATCTGAATCACTGTTACCAGGAAAGAGAACGATATCGCCGCCATTCCTAGTGACTCTGTACATCTCGCCGAATTCATCCTCAATGAAATCTCCAAAAACGTGGCCCGAGATGACAACATCCGCGAAGTCTTTCTCAAAAGGAATCTCCTCTATCAAGCCATCAACAACATAGAAGTTGCCTAATCCTTTAACTTTAGGGCTTTTTTTCAAGTACTCCCTCAAAGTTCTCATCGGCTCAACTGCATAAACGACTCTTGCTTTTTCATTGACCGCAACGAATGACAATCTGCCAGTGCCCGCCCCCAAATCAACAACTCTCTTGCCACTGAAATGAACCAAGTCTGTCAGTAATTTGTCATCCCACTTCGTGAATTCGAGAGAGTCGTACACTGACGGATCGACTATGTATACAATCCAGTCATTCACATTTTTCAGTACTTCCAGTTCTGCTTTTCTGATCTCTTCTCTAGACAGGTTTTCCGAGGTTTCTTTCACCACTCTTTCGAATATCTCCG
>DSBT01000128.1 GCA_011045915.1 Mesotoga infera | reverse complement strand
AAGTGAAAAAGCCCTTCTTCATCGGTGACAACAAAGGAGCCTTCCTCGAGAATCAACCTGGTAGGAAGAGGCGCAGTATCTTCTAAGTCGTAGTAGCCGTTTTCATTATTATCTACATAAACTCTACCCACTATTCCCGAGCCCTGGTTCATAGGTCTGAAGACTGCAACATCTGCAAAAGCAGGTTCTGTCTCAACTTCCGAAGTGAATTCTTCCGAAAGAATGCTACAGGTTGCAATCACCCTGTTCTGAAGAGATTCACCCGTAAATTGCTCCAATTTCAGACGATAGACAATCACAGTCTTCTCAGCGGGTCCCAGATCGTCGAGATCACTGAAAAGCAGTCTATCTCCCACGATGTTAGGCTCGACGGGAATGCCGTTGATTGTGGAAGTTCCTTTTATGTATGATGTTCCTGGGGGGATGTTGTCTTCAAGTGCAAGATCAGTCACAGTTGCAATGGAGCTTGGATTTGTAACTTCAATCCTGTAAGTTAGCTCTGAGCCAAGCTCCACAACAGAAGGCGATACGGTTTTTATCAGTTCCAGTTTGCCATGATAGATTTTCGCGCTTATAGTACCGGATTCGGTGTAACCGCCAGCTCCCTCAACGGATGCCGAATTCTCTATGAGCACTCCTTCAGGAAGATCTTCGGCAGACCTGCATTTGAAGAAAATGGTTACAGTTTCTAGCGGGTCAAGAGATTCGAGCTCAATCTCCAGAATCCTCTCTTCGCTTTGGAAAGAGACTGATGCTTCTCTTGTCACCTCTATCTCATATGGTTCCGACAGCATCTCGGAGATCTTATCTTTCACAACTATTCTTCCGCTACGTTGATCTATGTTGTTGCTGACAGATATAGAATATCGCATCTCCTCTCCGGGAAGAACGAGAGATCCTGAGAGCAAGGTCTTTTCTATATCGATCGAATCGGCCCCCTTGATCAGAGGGATTATGTCTATTGTTCTGTTTGTCTTCTCGCCCATTCGCGTCTCGGGAATGAACTTAAAGGTTTTGCCGTTGTTATCTCCGGTAACATCCTGTGCAACGGTAACCTCTAGGATTACATCGACTTCTCCTCCAGGCGAAACTTCTCCGACGTCAACATTGCCGCTGTTATCACTATCTTCTAAAGGAGTTCCCAATACATCTAGAAATCTGAAAGTCCATCCGTCCAGATCGAAATTCGCGCTGTCGACAAGAAGATCCATGATCCCCGAGACGTTCCCCGAATTCTTAAGCGTGTGGACAAAACTTACCTTCTGACCGCTGTAAACTGTTACAGTGCTTATCGTGGTATCTTCAGCTGTCATTTCCGGAGCTTCGGGATATCCTTCGGGGCCAATAAAGGGATTCTCAAGAGCCATGATGGAGAAATCCACGGTATTTGTCTCGATCTCTTGAGTTTCATCGAACCCGTAGTAGGTCAAATAAGCAGTGTTATACCGGATTCCCGGGCCGGCAGAGACAGGAAAGAAGACGTCAAAGCGTACGTTGATGGTTTCTGCAGGCAATACACTCAAGAACGTCATCTCAAAACCCTTGATGTCTGAACTTTCTTCGGGTCTGGTTTGCGACCAGTTGCTTCCGTCGAAAAAACGTATGGTGAAACGCGTGTCTGAAGTTATGGAGTTGGTGTCGACAATGCCGTCTATGGAAATCCCGTTGAAATCTATGTACTCTACGACCGTTATGAAATCAATTTCGAAAGAGTAGTTGTTATCTATGTTTATTGAGAACTCTTGTGCCGTGCCCGGAGATACTCTTTCGAAGGAAAGCGACTTCTCTGCAGTAAGCATCTCCTCTTT
>DSBT01000127.1 GCA_011045915.1 Mesotoga infera | reverse complement strand
TGTTCGAAGGTCAGAGCTTTAGAATCAGGAATTCTCTAATGAAAACTCATTAACTAAATTTCCCGGGTGGAAAGTTCTTTGGAATTCTTGCAAATACAGGGAATTCACTCTTGCAAAAAACACAAGGCAGCAGCTTCTAGCCTGTTTCAGCTTCTGATTGATTTCTCAACGATCTTTTTTTGTTGTGGTCGCGGCAGTGAAAAATGGAGTCTGACCCTATTTATTGCACAACGTGTTTGGTAAGTGAATATTGTTAGCTTACCGTGACCAAGTATTCTGTTTAACGGCTGAAGAGCTGATCATCATCTCCTTCAGCCCTCAATCCTCGAGCCTCGCGCGCATAAAGGCATCTTCAGGACCGGCGATGGGTATCGGGATGATTTTGGATATCGTGTCCATAGAGACGCTTGCGAGATTTGCCATCTGTTCCAGGGGTACGGTGATCGATTTGGCTCCGTTTTCGGCGAGCATCGTCACCCTGTCGACGAAGGACAGTGTGGTCTTGAGGCTCCCCGTTATCGTCATATCTCCTATTATCCCCAATCCCTTTTTCAGAGTGTTCTTGTGGATAGCCGAGAGTACGGAAACGAAGATGGCGACGGTTATGTCATCGCCCACTTCACTGCCTATCATAGGGGTTAACTGTACTGCTATGTCATAGTCTTTCAAAGCCGAGTTGGATGGCAGATACTTTCGCTGGTTAGAGCCTATGCAGGAAACAGTTGTCTTGAGCGCTTCCTTCGCTTTCGTTCCGCCACCGCTTATGTTCTGCTTTCCCGAACCGGGAACTACTATCGTTTCGACCTTCAGGAGAGACGTCTTTCCTCCGGCTATCGAGACTGTGTAAACAACCCCCGGAGGTAGCGGATCCTGCGAGATGAGAGCCTTGCTCCCTCCCTCGTTCACGGATACATAGGTTTCCTTCTTGCTGTCCTTATCTATGTACGAGAAGTTCGTGTCCCAGAACTCCAATCCTCCCAGTTTCTTCAGCTGCTCCTTGACCCTCCTCCTACATTCTATGGAGAAGGTCAGAACTTCTTCTATCGCTTCTTTTGTGTACTGCCCGTCCGGATAAAGCAGTTTCAACAAGCCGGATAGAGTTTTTCGGACCGCCTTCTCGTCTCTTCTATTAAGCTGGCTTCCGAAGTTGAAGTAATTGTCGGGTGCTGTTACCGCGGAGCTTCCCCTTAAGGACCGCATAACTTCCGAGAAGTAGTCTATTGCGAAGCCGAAGTGATCGGTGAAGAGCTCTGCTCTTAATTTCTCCACTTCCCAGCCCGGAAGATAGGCGTGGATTCTGTCAAGCAGGGCGGTGTCTTGCATCTCCACGGGGAATGGTTCAAATAGATGAGACATCTTCAACAGAGTCTGCACATCATCGTTAATATTCCCGTTGAAGACTATGCCCGCTTCGGCAACTACCTCGACCTTTCTTGCAAATGAGCCCGCCTCCATAAAGTCTTTAAGCATCTGCAGCGCCTGTTTGTCCTTGAACTGTATGCCGGCAACTTCATCGAAGGCGATCAGATCCCACTCTCCTACGAGGCCGACCTTTCGTGTGGCGATGTTGTAGAAGAGCTGGGCGACTGTAGTGTTACCGCCGGATAGAAGGAAGGAATAAGGCGAGATTTCGCGGTAAATATACGATTTCCCCGTTGCCCTCGGTCCCAGTTCCACGAGGTTGTAGTTCTTTTCAACCAGAGGGACGAGCCTGAGTAGCTGGAAGAGCTTCTGCCTCTCGTCCATCTTCTTCGGCTCCAGTCCTATAGAGCGGATTATGAGATCGGTCCACTCGCCTACCGTGAACTCACTTCTTCTACTCACAAATTGATCCCGTATGAAGTTGCTCAATTGTATGGGGTGAATCTTCTCTACTACGAAGGGCCTTCCGGGGTAGGTGTTGTGGTCGTATATAAGGTCGATTATCGCCCACATACCGCCGAGCAGCATTTTAGGGTGCTCCTTGACAAGTTCGTCAGTTATTACCCCGTTCTTTATGCTCAGATTCTGAAGTCCGGCCACGTACTCGTTCTGCCTTATGTCTAGCCAGGCATCTACTCTATCGATCACCCTGAAGAAACCCTTGTCCCTCAGCTGCATCTTCACCAGCTCTGCCATATCCGGTCTTAAGAAGTGTTTCTCCAGTATCTCCCTGACGTTTTCAACGCCCTTTATGTCCTTGGGATCGGACAGGTCGGCGTATGTTCCAAGCAGGTGCTCTAGGACGTATGAAGGAACGTTATAGCCTATCTTCAAGTTCCTAACGAGCGACTTCTTTATCACATACTCGGGATATATTTTGAGTACTTTAAGGTCAAGGGCGTCCAGCTCCACTCTTCTCTCCCCCTATTAGAAGATTCGCTCTCTTGTGGGCAGATATTCACACTCTACCCAGTCCATAAGAGTACCGTCTTCCAAATCTCTAACCTCTATCTTGAAGGTATCGCCGCTCTTCGCACTTATCTTCACAGTTTGGCTGATCTGATCTTCGACGGGCTCCTCCACCTCGAACTTCTCGCCCAGGCACTGTATATACACCCTGGGAGCGATACCGAATAGGTCGATTTCAGTGAAGAGAAAGACTTCAAAGTGATCTTTCTGTACGACTTTCAATCGATCCTTATTTCCAATCTTCACTCTCTTTTTCTTCTCTCCGACAATCGGCGTTATGACGATGTGAGGAATTACAACTTCCTGGTGAGTTATCCCTCCGTGCCAGAAGTGGCCTCCGTAGTCTTTGAATACGTT
>DSBT01000126.1 GCA_011045915.1 Mesotoga infera | reverse complement strand
GTTGTTGCAATAGGTGGCAATGCTCTAAATAAGCCAAACGAAAAAACCACTGCAGAAATAATGGAGAAAAACCTCCTCTCAACTACCTCTTATCTCGCAGATCTTGTGGAGGAAGGCTATGAACTGATCATCACACACGGAAACGGCCCGCAGGTGGGCAACTTGTTGGTTCAACAGGATATGTCAAAAGACGTATTCCCTCCATTCCCAATCGATGTAAACGATGCAATGACTCAGGGATCTATTGGCTACTTGATTACTCAGACCCTGAACAATGAGCTTCTGAAGCGAGGCAAAAGAAGAGACATTGCGTGCGTTCTGACTCAAATCGTAGTAGATAAGGAAGACGAGGGATTCCTGCACCCTTCAAAGCCGGTCGGACCGTTCTATGATGAGAAGACCGCGAAGGAACTTGAAATAACCAAAGGCTGGACGGTGAAAGAAGATGCGGGTAGGGGTTTTCGTCGTGTAGTCCCCTCTCCGATACCACTTGATGTGCTGGAGATTGAACCGATACGAGAGATGATCAACGATGGGACAATTGTTGTTGCAGCAGGCGGTGGAGGAATTCCGGTTGTTAGAGATAATAGGGGAATGATAAAAGGTGTAGAGGCAGTTATCGATAAAGATAGAGCGTCCGCACTGCTAGCGAAACTGATTGATGCCGATGCCTTGGTAATTCTTACCGGTGTTGACTACGCATACATTAACTTCGGAAAGAAAGACCAAAAAGAACTGAAGGTAGTTACTGTCGAAGAAGGTAGAAAACTGATCGATGCTGGTCACTTCGCAAGGGGAAGCATGCTGCCAAAAATAGAATCAGCAATTGAGTTTGTTTCAAGAACGAGAAAGGAATCGATAATAACTTCTCTTGAGAAGGTCGATCAAGCGCTGAGAGGTGAATCCGGCACTAGAATTGTTCCTTAGTTGGAGAAGCCGGGGGAATTGCCCCGGCTTTTGTATTTCTGCAGTTATGTGGTATAATCTGTGTTATACGAATGATTGAAAGGAGTGACGACAGTGCGTGGTCAAGAAACAAGAGAGAGAATAATGGAGGCGGCTATACAGGTCATCGCTGAAGAAACGATTGAGGGCCTGAGTACACGAAAGGTTTCAGGGATAGCGGAGGTAAATCTTGCAGCGATTCACTATCACCATCGTTCGAAAGAGGGAATGCTCATAGACCTTTCTAGGCACATTCTGAACAACTACGTTCTTCCGCGACTCGAACCACTAATAGACCAGTCAAAACAACCAGTGGACATCGCTCATGATCTCTACGCGGAAGTTCTGAAGCTTTATTCGGAAAGGTCAGACATAATGGTTTCTCTCGTATATCTTTGGCTTCACGGGATGAAGAACAAGAGAGTAAGGGAGATCCTTATTAATGCAAGAGCAAACTTCTATGATAGGGTTGAGAGAGCTCTCGGTGCTTCAATGTCTATGAGACGAGCCTCCAAAGTTTCTCATCGGCTTCTCACATATGTGGCCGGCAAAGTAATGGAAATGTCAGTAGATGGAGATATGCCGGACGAAAAGGAAGTCGACGAAATGGCAAAGCTCCTGTCATAACTGCTTGTCGATTAAGAACCGATCGCGATTCGTCATATTCTTTAGACCTTTCCATGTGCGGGAAGAAGAGCTTTCTAGTTCAAAAATCCCAGGTTTAGCTGTATTCCAACGAAGCTGTACGCTGGAAAAGGATCGAATGTTGAGAGATCGTCCTTGATCTCCCATTTTAGCGTTCCAACAAGCTCAACGCTCTCTATACTCAGAAAGTAGAATTTCTTCTCGATGTCCAGTCTCCTTCTCGCAGAAAATCCAACGGAAGTGAAACTCTGCTTCTCCGTTTCACCGGCCACCTTCTGAAATCTGCCCAAAGTTGCACTTATGGCACTGAGACCGTTGTCGAAGAACACTTCTGTTTTCAGCTGCCCGCCAAGAAAGGATGCATCTGGAGCAGCGTACTCGTACAGTCCTCCGATCTCAAGGTAGACAACATTGAAATCGTACCCCAGCTCTGCAACTACCCTAGCCTCCTGCAACGAAGAGAAAGAAACCCGGGAAGCGAGATGAAAGTTTGCATCATAGCCCAGAGTGAAGTAAGGCCCTTCATCGATGAACCAACCGGCCTCTAGAAAAGGAAGTATGCCGATCCTCAATCCCACATCTTTGAAACCCAGCATAGCCTTCACCGATCCGGGAGACAGTATCCTCGAAGAGTGAGTCGAAGCAAACGATGTGACCGAAATCAGAATAAACACTAGCACAATAATATATACTCTTTTCATAAGGAACACCTCTGTATTGAAAGCACATATTCAGTATACAACACAAAGCAGATCAAATCTTCTCAGCTCTGGAGGCGCGCCAATATGGAAAAGACTAGGCTATGGATTCTTGGATATTTCATTGCGATATTCTCCACACTATTTCTCTTTCCAATGACCTCGCGGGTCATCGGACTTGCTTTTCTTTTCTCTCTAATAATCAATGCACCATCCGCATTCGTTACAAAGAAAACATCGAAGACTGCCCTTGGAATCATTACTGGACTGGTATTGCTATTCTTCTTATTCTTTCTTGTATACAGCGCCATTCCGATTACGATCAACGGAATCCGTAGTATTGCCACTGAGATGGATGCCCTCTTCAAGGACGGAAGGTTTGAAGAGTGGCTCGAACGACTTCCTCCGTTTATTGCAGATTCCGTTACGGACCTTGCCCAGAGAGCTTCACAATGGTTAAGTGGCGCTGCTATTGAACTGGGAAGATATGTTGCTTCAAACATTACATCATGGATTACCGGGATTATTCTCATGATAGTAGCGGCCTTCGTAATTGCAAGAAGAACCGGAATCTTGAGAAGGAAGGTTCCTATTCTCTTCCCCGGTTGCAATCAGTCCAGGGTAACCGGTTTTCTCGATTCTCTGTACACTGATTTTCAGACCTATGTCGCTGGCCAGGTTCTAATATCGGTAATCGAAGGAATTATGATAGGTGCAGGTGCAGCGATTGTGGGAATCCCGAACGCTCTCTTCCTGGGACTTCTTGCAGGAATAACGAATTTCATACCCTTCTTGGGAGTTGTTGTAACAACTATCCCGATGCTGGTTCTCGGCTATGTTCAAAACGGCATCTGGGGTGTTATTGGTGGAGCGATTGTGCTCTTGATAGCAAATCAGATAGATATGTGGCTGCTTTCACCAAGAATTCTCTCTCATCGTGTTAAGATAAACTGGTTTGTAGTTCTGGTGTCGCTGGTAGCTTTTGGAGAGCTTATCGGGATTTTCGGTGTATTGTTCGCCGTGCCTCTGATACTCTTCATAAAGCGATTCTGGAAGGAGTTTGTCATAAAAGAGAGGAGTGATCATGATTGGGAATCTACGATAGAGACTGGTACAAAGAAAGTCAAAGAGGAGAATCCCCGACTCCGGGAAGAAAACCAGACAAGTTCACAAGAGGATTGATCCTCGGACTGATAATTGGCTTCGTGATCGGATTTCTTGTCTTTGGATTTATCTGAGACAGATCATGCAATTCAAAAATAAAGCTGTAAAAGGCGTTTTCGGCTGCGCACTGTGCACTGTGAGGGATCGTTGACAAGGGCTTCGCTTCTAGAAGATCCGCCGGACGCTTGAAAGAAGAAGCTGAGCGCCGGGAAGCCCAAAATCCCTTGACCGTCAGCAGTCCTCCTCTGGGAAGAAACCAGGCCAGTTGCACGTTCAAAATGCAAGTTACAGGGATGGAAGAGAGAAAGGCCCACTCGTCAACGGAGAACTTCATCTCACTGCGAACAGTGAGTCTGTGTTTTTAAGCGTCCAGCGGCTCTTATGGCTCATCATTACCTGGATGATCTCTATATGGCTCCCAAGCATTTTGTTCCTTATTTCAAGGGTTGTCATCATTGTCAGACAAAAAACGGCTTTGCGCTCTCTACGCTCTTGGTCTTAGTCCACGCTTGAGCGGTGGGGGACAGCTTGCGGCTCAAAGGCCCGCTTGTCAAGAAACGCTGCACGCTGAGCGCTGTGAAAAGCCAAGAATCAAAAATAGAGACTGACCGGTTACTGTGGTCTATACCGTTTTTCACCCCATTGTACTGTCAGCAACGATACTGTACAGGATCTGCTTCCTCCTCCTGCTCTTAGTAGTGGCGAATATGGTTTTTCTCGAAGCGGAGCTTGCCGATCCTGATTTACAAACCTCTGAACTCTACACGCGCTCGGAATCTTACCCCTCTAGATATACTTAATTCAGCGTCTAGCCTCTTCGTTGAATTCGGAAAACGCTGACCATCGAAGGCTCGGGCGGCTTTGCAGTGGCAGCAAACATCTGAGCTTTATGAACTTGCTCGCCCGGTCCCACCACAACCTAGAAGATATAAGACACATAAGGCCTGATCTCGAAAATAGGTTTCTCATATCCCCCGTTCTTGTTAAAGTAATCTCCGAAATAGAGAGAAAAGTCACCCCCAAAAGTGAAGTTGTTGTATGGTACCGAGATATTCAGCTTCATGATGTTTGCATTGACAGTCTTGCCGACGGGACCACTCCAATCCTTTGGATCGGTGAACTCTCCTGGGTCATCCTCGGGCTCTTTCATGTTCAGATAGGGAGTTCTTAGAGTCACTTCGCCCTGTTTGAAATAGTCGTACACAAAGGATATGGATAGCCCGTTGATCATTATCAGGTTCGCCATTACTGAGAATCCGTTCAGATCAGGTCCATACTTGAAGCCCAGCGGATAGTCAGTGAAATCTCTGCTCCCGGGTAGTTCCGATTTCGTGTATATCCTGTTTGTGAATGTCTGAAGGGGCTGCCAGCGATTGTACATCCAAGTGTCGGCATGATAGACTTCGGCAGACGCAAGAAGCAGCATTTCACCTAAGTCTACTGCATATCTTAAACCTCCACCGTAAGCGAGGGCAGTTGGTTTTCCTCTTGCGCCTGCCTCGGTCGAACCGAATGAAACATCGTCAATTGCTATTTCTCCGTAGACTTCAACTCCTTTGAAAGGAACCAGGGAAAAGTCAAGTGAAGCCATTACGTTCGAAAAATCTTCACCATAGGTATTGTGGAAAATGATGAATGGATTGGCATCATTCAGATCTGGATGCTTTCCGCCAACGACATTCAGCTCTCCTGCACCGACCCTTCCCCAATCAGCGAACTTAACATCGAACCTGTGTCCGATAATCGTCTTTGCCCCTTCTGTATATGCTCTTCTCTGATTGAGATCCCAGATCTTACCCTGCTTCTGCCACTCCTCTGAGTTCAGCAACGAAGTCGGTGTGATTACGAGAAAGGAATATGTGAAGCGGCCGTCCTTCCACAATGAAGTGGTATAGGAAGCAGAAATATTGTCATAATATGATGAAGCATCACTTATCATCAGGCCGTTACGCATGGGACCCCACGCAACCTTATACCTTCCCAGAGAAGCGTAAAGGCTTTCGTTTGCATAGGAGACATAGCCGAAGGTGGGCCAGCTCATATCGAGTGCCTCCAGTTTCCCCTCGAAGAGTTCGACCGGGAAATTCATATATGGCTTAGAATCGAAGCCTTTTCCATGGCTGATGTAGCTTCTGTAGTCCTTCGGAATGTCTAGGTTGACGAAACCCAGTACATTGTTTGTGACTTCGCTCATAAAACCCAGAACAAGCCAGGGCTTCAGAGTATCATAACGATACCTGAGGTAAAGAGGAACCACTGATTCCAACCACCCGGTCTCCTTGAACGGTTCGAAGTTGTGAATAAGGAACTGAGGAGTGAATCTGAGAAAGATATTCGTACCGACATAATACTTAACCCAAAGCTGTCCAATCTGAACAGAGGCAAATCCCTCAGGAAGAGCTGTGTTGGGAGTGAAAACTGTCTTTCCCTCGATGAGATTTCTGCCCAGTAGAAGATTGTATTGATCTGTACCTTTGAACAAGAGTCTCCCCTGACTCCCAAATAAAGCTACAGCAAAAGCCAGGAATAACAGCAAAACGATTTTCTTCATCCGAAATACCTCCCTATAATAATGAAAACCTTCTTATGAAACCCATGTTCAACCAGAAATTCATTTCTCTGGAGAGGAGCAGACTGCCTCCGGCAAAAATGGCAGTGTCTGGATCTATACTGAAGAAGCTTTCGAAAGAGAGATTCAAAGAAGTGGTTATCGGTTTCCTGGGTCCATACCAATCCGGTTCGAAAGGCGGCTCATAAGGGGA
This sequence comes from Mesotoga infera, assembly GCA_011045915.1. NCBI lineage: Bacteria > Thermotogati > Thermotogota > Thermotogae > Kosmotogales > Kosmotogaceae > Mesotoga > Mesotoga infera. The sequence goes on along the minus strand of DSBT01000126.1, from coordinate 7,420 downwards.
ATCGATACTGACTGAGCCAGTTCTGAGAACCTCAGCCTTGACGCTAAGAGATATGTTCTGGCTCTCGTACAGCAGGCCCAGAAGACTCAGAGTCGAGTCAGGCCCGTAAGGAAAACCGAAGAAACCTGTGATGACGGGCCAAGAATCGAGATGCAAGACATTGAACCGGTATTGATAGGTGAACTTGCCGATACTCGTTCCCCTATTGTAGAGATAAGTAGTTGCATGATAGTGTTCTACCCGAACCTCCAGTCCGCCGCTTTGAATCAAGCCTCTGTCTCTTATTTCGTTCTCCGACTCGGCAAACTTCATTCCAGAGTATGGGGTCCCTTCAAGGATTTTCCACGAGATCCCCACTACCCAGCCGAAGGCGGTGGGATTAGAGTCGATACTCTCCGTTGCCAGTCTAAAATCATCTAGCGTGAACTCTCCATACACAACTGACTTACCCAACTTAACCTCGGCGGCAAGTGTAGCAGTGACGTTGGAACGCTCTTGATAGGTGTGATGGTAGATTAGGAACGGTCCGAGGTCCTGCAAATCCGGATAGACTCCATAAACGAGGTTTTCCTCGCCAAAAGTCAATCTCAAGTTGTCATTCATGTATCCGAAACGATGGCCGAGGAGAGTCTTCGGACCTCCGGCGATCGTCCTGTCAGACGAAATAGCGAAGAAGTTGTACGAATACACTCCCGATTTTGCTCTGGCGTTCAACTCGATCCATATATGGTCGAAATATGGTAGGTAATTGGAGAGCACGAAACTATATGTTGAACTGCCAAGACTCAGCTTCCTTCTTCCAATCGAGAACAACGAGTTTTCATCCTTTCTTTCGAAGTAGCCGAGCCTGGGGAAATTCATGTCTACCGAAGGAAGAAAAGACGCTGTAGACAACGGGAGATTCGAGAACCAGTTGCCCATCAAGTAATCGGAAAACTCCTGTCTTACGTCAATGTCCACATACAATCTGGAATCTCCCAATCTTATCTCCATTCCCCCGGAGAAGAGAGGAGGGATTTCCATGTATCTACTTAGATCTCCCAGAACGGGTTTATAGTTACTGGTTACGGCAGGAATACTGTTTACCGAAAAAGACGGTGAGAGGACTACGTGAAGTCCGGTACTTCCTACAGCGATCAATGGTATGAAAAGCACAATACACAACCAACGATTTCTCGACAAGAAACTCACCCCCATTTGGATTCTACACCCTCCAAGCGCGATAATTACATTTCCTTATTCTTGTGAAGGGCTCTTGCAGCGCTCACCAGATAATACATGTTCTTCACTTCTCTTAATCAATACATTGTAAGATTCTGGCTCGTTCACTTTCTCTTATGCGACTACTTTCACACGGAGTTAAGGACAATGCCGATACCATCGTTATACTTAATATAGCAGAAGCACTGGTGAAGAAGGTGAGAGTAATTAAATCACTGAAGCGCATCAAACAGACAACAATGGACATATCTCTTGATCTTAAGCCTTATCTTGAAAAAGGACCCAACCGCGTCAAAGAGTTGGCATGTGTTTCTCTTCTCCGCGGTTTTTCACGGTCTCTTACTCTACAGGATCTCACGCCTTTTCTGGAACAGCGAACTGCGATTTATGGCAAGAGTGCTTCACTATGTCGGAAGAGTACTCTATTCGATAGATATTTACCCGGCTGCAAGGCTTGAAGGCGGAGTGGTAATCGACCACGACGTTGGGGTTGTAGTTGGTTCGACCACATCGGTAGGCAGAGGAACTCTGATTTACCACGGAGTTACTTTGGGTTCAAAAAACGTTTTGAAGGGTTGGAGGCACCCCGATGTGGGCAAAAGCGTTATACTTGGAGCAGGAGCGAAGGTGCTTAAACCTAAATATGTATGCGACAACGCTAGGGTAGGAGTAAATAGTGTTGTTCTGAGCATGCTCCTCAAGATTCTCCGGCAACAGGGATACCCGCAAGAATTTATAAGGTTGCGAAGAGTGTGGAGGCTTAGCCAAAATGGTGTTTCATGATCTTATAGGTAATACGCCTATTATCGAACTCAATTCTCTCAGGAGTTCTGCATCAGTTCTCTTAAAGATCGAGAAGAACAACCCTGGAGGCAGTATAAAGGACAGAGCTGTCCTAGGAATGATGCTTGATGCAGAAAGAAAAGGCCTTCTCAGACAAGGGATGACAATCGTTGAGCCGACAAGCGGGAACACAGGAATCGCCATTGCCATGCTTGCTGCTTCAAGCGGTTATAAAGCAGCGCTATTCATGCCGGAATCGGCGAGCATTGAGCGCGTGAAGCTAATGGAAGCTTTTGGCGCTGAAGTAGTCAGGACCTCCGCCGAAAAGGGAATCTCCGGTTCGTATGATGAAGCAAGAGCCTTCATCGAAAGAAACCCTGATTCTTTTATGCTAGATCAATTCAGTAATGAAGCCAATCCCGCTTTCCACTATTCCTCTACTGGCCCCGAGATACACTCTCAAACAGAAGGCAAACTGGATGGTTTCATCTGTGGTATGGGAACGGGAGGAACTATAACCGGTGTTGGACGGTTTCTGAAACAGGCACTCCCGGGGATTCACGTGGCCGGAATAGAGCCGGCCGGCTCCCCGTTCATTTCGGAGGGAAGAAGCGGTTCTCACAAAATCCAGGGCATCGGTCCCGGTTTCAGACCGAATGTCCTCGACCTATCAGTGCTGGACGAAGTGATCACAGTCGAGGACGATGAGGCTCTCTCTATGATGAAATGGCTTCACAGAAAAGAGGGGTTGATGGTCGGAATATCGTCCGGCGCCAACGTTTCAGGCGCCCTCAAACTTGCCGAAAAGGGCTTGCGAAGAATCGCAACAGTTGCTCCGGACACTTACGAAAGATACCTAAGTCTGACCTAGAAGTATCGATCCTATGGGCAATCGTGTGTATAGTTTGCTACTAGATTCACCGGACAATCCATTTTGACAACGATGACTTCCCCACACACTATCCCATAAGTTTCGTTGAGATCCCAGTCTCTGAAAGTGTACCCCTCGATTTTCGGAGCGGTAACAACAACTGTGGTCCCTTCATTATGCCATCCTTCGCCAGGTATTTCATGTTCATATCGGGCCGATGTAGCTATATTCAAGTAATAGCTCACTGAAAACCTTGCAGTCAATTTCATTGAGTGATTCATGAGGATTTCTCTATTAGGTGAAGTCTCCCCGTCGTCCCATTCGATAAAGCTAACCCTAACATCATCTCCGACAGGCTTTCTATAATCAAACTCTTGAAGTTCATCTATTTCAACTACTAGAGTCTGATCCCTTTCAGCAACATAATCCAATGGAATATTCAGGTCTTGATCATTTATAGAAACCTTGGGCGAGACTATCAACTCCTTGTCGGAGACAATTCCCAGAATCACAGGCGGGATTACGGTGGTGAATTCCCATATAGGGCCCTCTGTATCGTCTTCGCCGTCTGAAGCAACTACCTTCCAGTAGTAGCGGGCTCCCTCCTCGAGGTGAACCGGTGTATAAGTCTCTCCGGAAACTCCTGAAGCAACAAGGACAGGGTTCGAAGTCTTACCGAGATAGACATCGTACAGCAAATAATCCCCATCAAGGTCTTCGCATGACCAGCTAAGCGAAGTACTTGTCGGAACAATTGTTTCGGCCATTTTGGGAACAGGATCGAATGGTATGCTAGGTGGTCTATTGACGTCAATTACGGTTATCTCGAAGCTTCCTGAAGAAGACGCTCCTTCTGAATCGCTTACAGCGATCTCAACATCATACGTTCCTGAACTCTCGTAATCGGCAGCGAAGACGTATTGAATGCCTTCAATGATTCCCACACCGGTGATTAGAGTGAAGGTAATCTCATCCCCGTCGGGATCAAATGCATAATCAAGAAGGTCCAGAGAAAGGATCTCATTCTCTTTGATTGTGAAGTCAGGAATGACTATTTCGGGAGGCTGATTCGAGTCAAACACTGTGACCAGAAAAGTGCAGCTCCCCTGGCCCCCTTTGCCGTCCGACACCCGAACTTCTACCTGGTACTCACCAACTTGCATTTCTCTTGCGTCGAAAAACAGTTCTGTTCCAATTATCTGCCCAAACTGGCCTACTAGCTCATAAGTAAGAGAGTCACCGTCGGGATCTGTCGATAATCCGCTCAAGTCTATGGTTATCTGCTCGCCGACTGAGATCTGAAGATCACTGATTTCTATAGAAGGGGCTCTATTGTTATCAAAAACTGTCACCTTAAACCTTCTGAAATCTGAATCACTCCCGTTGCTTGCTTGTAGTTTTACCCAGTACTCTCCAGCTTCATCATAACCGGGAGCGTAAAGGTAATAACTTCCCTTGATCTCGCCAACTCCTTCCAAAACCTGGAAATTCAGATCTTCGGCGTTCCCTGACAAAATGTAACTGGCCAGCAATAATTCAAGAGTTTCTCCCTCAGTCACAACCTGAGGATCTATCTGCTTAAGTAATCTAGCTCTGGGAACCAGACATGAAGAAGAAACCATCAGAACGATTAACAAGCAAAGAGTGATTTTCAGAATGTTTTTAAGACCCATTTCAAACCTCCGACTTATTGTGCTTTGAGAACCAGCAGAGCTCCAGTGTTTTTTCCTGTCTGCCAGTCTTCCTGAAGCAAAACAGCAATTTCCTTTCCGTTGAAAACAATATCTACCGGATAGCCATCTAACTCTACATATTCTATCGTATTTCCTCTGCTATCCAAAATCTCAAGTGTTCCAGTAATGGTCTCAAGAACGTAAATTCTTTCCCCGTTATGAAAGACTTTTATTGGGCCACGACCTATTAGGTCATAATACTCCGTCCGGTAACTTGAAAGTTCCACAGTCATTATCTGGTCTTCACCGGTCAGAGCAACCCATATCTTTCCGTTATGGACTATCGGGAAATTCGGGTACCTGCCAAGGTAGACTGTGCGTATTTCGCTGAAATCACTTTTGGAAAGGATCTTTAGACTCTCCTCAACGTAGGAGATAAGAAAGAGCCTATCGTCTTCGAGATGTATGTATGAAGGTCTCTTGCCGATATTCACTTCCTTTGCCAGATTTCCCCATTCATCGAATACCAGCAGCCCCTTTTCGGTTTCATGGGACCCGGTTAACATATTGTAATTGTGAAAAAGCGAGATGAAGAAATGCTCTGAATCCTCTGCCACAGAAAGTCCAATCACCGGAAGTTTGTGCCTCTTGATTATCTCTCTCTTAGCAATATCAAGCACTAGGAACTCATAATCATTTGTGAGTATTCCGATTTTTCCATCAATGAACGATCCCGTAACCAGTCTGCTCGATGTTGGAATCTCATCTATCTTCTTCCATCTACTCGGATGCAAAGAAGCATCCACGACAACCAGCCTACCGCTGTAGAATCCAAAACAGTACAGTTTCCCATCTCTATAGATGAGATCATTAATTCCGTCATTTCTCATAGTATCGAAAATCGTAATGGGCCTGAAACTGGTGTCAAAGACAACTAGTTCTGAATCGCCTTTCACAAGAGTAACGTAGTATGTACCGCTGCTGTTTTCGACCTCAACAATTCCCGAGGGCATAACGCCAAGGGGATATCTCTGCCCAAAAGTGATCGTTCCGAGCACATTACCTTTGAGAATCACGATGAAAAGAAGAAAGAGCATCATTGATCTTTTCAAGGTCGCTTCACCACATATACGAGAAGATCTTCTTTAAAACTCGACGCGATATTGAAATCATGGGTGTAAACATCGATTTTATTCCCTTTGATCGAACTGCCCGTATCTTCCACAACAAAGAAGCCCTTGTTAGGAGATGATGAGAAAAACGGAATATAGACAATAGAACCAAGAGGTATGACAGCAGGATCGGCGGCGACTGTACGGTATCCCTTAACAAAATCACCACTTGCGGTCATCTTGAATGATGGCGAAGTTGGATTCTTTGCATCATCCCACTCAGTGTACATTGTAACCTCAAAAGTCCCCGCATTATCAAAGATTATATCGGCTGGATTCACAGGGACATCTGCCTTCCAGAATTCAAAGTGGAGATTTCCCTTTGCATCTGATGCCAATCCGATGGTATCTCCAACCCTTACAAAATCTCCCTTGATTACCGTTCGGCTTCCAAGGCGTGCATAGACCGTCTTAAGATTGTTCCCATGATCGACAACAACCATTTCACCGTAAAGATCGTTTACTCGCTCCGAGAGAATAACTTTGCCGGGAAGAAAGGCGGTTATCCTAGAATTGGGCGGGACGGTCAGATCCATTCCCGGGTTGGCATAGCCGTAATCATAGCTTCCGAAGTTCGATTCAATTGAATCAACGAGAAAGTCAACCCCAAGATTCAAGCCGAAGTGAGTCGCGATTGATGCCTTGGCCATAAGATTATCCAGTGAGAGAGGTATCTTTATCTCATCCCCTCGGAATATTAAGTCCCAGTTCTTGACCTGAGTATTCATTTCCTTCAGCTGATCTACTGTGACACCGTAAGCCTGTGCAATGCTCCACAGACTGTCACCTGATTTAACTATGTATGACACGTAAGACATTGGTTCTATGGTCTCGTAAGCTGCCGCGCCAAGTCTGCTACGAATATCGGAAATCTCACCAAGAAAGGTGGTCATCGTCACATAATCTCTCTGTTCAGGCTGTTCTTGTTGCTCAATAGCCTCCAGATTGACCGCAAGCTCGCGTGTCCTGGAGTCCATTTCCTCAATCCTCAATACCAGTTCGTTGAAAACCTCTGCATCTATAACGGCCGATCCAACAGTTTCTTCAAGTTCAGCAAGCCTCCTTGCAATCGAATCATATCTTGCGCTATCGATGGCTGAAGTATCCGTTCTTGCTGCAAGCTGCTCGATCTTTCGCACGAGTTCATCGTATTTCCCGTCATCTCGCTCAGGCTCCTGTTGAACAACAACAATTTCGGTGTTCTTTATCTCTTCTATCCTTCCAAGAAGCTCTTCGAATTTCGTTTCATCGATTGAACTGTCATAACTACCTACTTCGGAGATTCTTTGGACGAGCTCTGTGTATCTTGAGGAATTTAGAGATTCTAGGGCCTGAACTTTTCTGTTAAGGTCATCGATCTCCCGCGTCATAATGCTGGTTTCTACCGAGCTGGTCAATACTCCGTCGATCTTGTCATAGAGCGTCTTAACGATTGCTGCAGATGAGGCGGAGTCGATAACCGATTCAGCGAGCATATTCTTTATTATCTGAAGTTCTGCTCTCAACGCTCCAAGATCATCATAGCCTGCATAGGTGGGCTCTATTGCTTGAACAAAGTTTATGCGAAAGGCAAGCTCCTGTACAGCATCTTCAAGCTGAACTATCTTCCTTTGACTAAGAGCAATAGAGTCAATCTTCTCTTCAATAGCATCCATCTTTGCAAGAAAATCGTCTCTAGTAATGAACGGATAGTTACACCC
>DSBT01000125.1 GCA_011045915.1 Mesotoga infera | reverse complement strand
CATAAACGCCTTCTTCAACGGGATAGACCTGTTTGCGGATAATGCAGCTGAAACGCTTAAGAACCTATTTGGTTTCTCTAGACCCCTGGAAGAACTGATATACAGACATTACGAGCTTCTCAGAGAAGAGTTGGAGCGTTTCTTCAAGTACTGGCCCCCTGAAGCTTTGAAGACATTAAGGGAGTCGGTGGAGGGAGAACTGGAAGACTTTCTAATTAACGGTTCTCCGGAACAGCTTGATAAGATATTTATTCACATACGCGACGACCTCATTTTCCTGATAAACGAAAGGGCCGAGTTGTTTAGACGTGGTTCTACTTCGAGAGAACTTAGTTCAATTACAAAGCACTTGAATGCCTTTATGCACCCACAAGGCGGTGAGAACTCAGTCAGTGATTTCTATACGATCTCCGTGCTGATCAAGTACGGGTTTTTCCCCGGTTATTCACTCGCAAAAGGTCACGTTACTGCCCGCTGCCTAGATAACGAAGGTTTCGTTGAAATCGACAGAAACTACAATATCGCTCTAAGGGAATTTGCACCGCTTTCCAGGCTTTACGCAGTAGGGAAAAAGTACCGACCGACACGGTACAACTTCTACAACGCCGACACAAAGGCGGGCTTTAGGCAGAGATTCATCATAATCGAAGACTATATAATGCCTGAAAAACCCGATGAACCTTCTTTCGATAACCCAGCTCAGTTGAAGCTTGATTCAATACACCTCACGGACCCCAAGTTGACTCTCGAAGGCAGACCCGGGGATAGTGAGAATCGTAGAGTCATTATGGGCTACGACATAAGGGGAATCGTTAAGGAAAATCACCTGGGAGGATTTACTGCCAAGTCTGACGGAATGATTACTTCTTTCAGGAGAAAAGACGTAGTTGTCCTCATAAACGTTGGTTCGAAACGCGATATACCTAACTATGGCTATGGTTTCTATATTTGTCCCGAATGTGGAGTGATAGAAGAGAACACTCCTAATGGGAAAGATCACTTCTTGAGACATTTGGAAACCATCCATAACAAACATATTCAAGGAGAAAGACTTAACGAGTATAGGAGAGGCATTCACGCAGAATTCGTGTCTGATGTAATGGTTGTGGGCCCTTTCAAGAGCTTCGAAGAGGCAGCCAACTATATGGAATCGATGAAGGTGGGGGCATCTATTGACCTGGATATTAGCACCAGTGAGATTGATAGCTTCATAAACGGGCGTGAAGAGAACTACCACGTTACTTTCTTCGAAACAGTACCGGGTGGCTCGGGATACATTGAGGTGTTGTTCCAGTACAGAGAAAGTGTAATGAAGACCGCAAGGACACTTCTTGATTCCTGCGATTGCAAGACTGCCTGTTACAGATGCCTGCTGAGCTTCTGGAATCAACCCTACCATTCAGTTCTCAATAGGAAGAAAGCAATCGAAGTACTTGACTTCATACAAACTGCAGGGGCTACTACAGTGGTGAAAATACCAGGCACCAGGCGAGAAAAGACTTCTGATGGGAACCTGGAGTCGCCGGCCGAGGCGAAGTTTCTTAACATTGTTAGGGAGTTCGGACTTCCAGATCCTCATCTTCAATACCAGGTAACCATCTCTAATATGACGACCATCGCTGATTTTGCATATCCTGATATAAAACTCCTTATCTATATCGATGGATACACTTATCATAAGGGCAAAGGGCAAGAGAAAATAGACCTTGACAGAAGGCAAGAACTAATACTCAAAGCCAGCGGCTACGAAGTCATTCGGATCGGAGCCAAAGACCTGGATGATGACGAGATGATGGCATTGTACCTTCAGAGTATCTCAAACTCAATCCAATAAAGACATTGTCATTTCACCAAGTGCAAGGTCTGACGCTTATTTGTCACGTCATCTGGTCACAAGTCAAGACGGCCTCCAACACCTCTTTCTCCTAGCAAACTTGATTACATTAACAGAGACTTCCGATTACCAAGAATACCCTTAATGTCTCTGTAGGCAATACATCTTACTGAATTCAGTAACGAAGACACATTATATTACTCAACCAGAAGAACAGGGTCCTCCCACCATTCACTCTCGGTGTTTTCTTGGTTCCACAAATTACAGTGTACGTTTTCTCAGAAGTCCTCCAGTTAAGACCTTCTGACGCGAATAAAATCTTGCCTTGCCGCCACGACCAATTCATTACTTGCTTGAATATGATCGGCTTGAAAAGAGAAACCCCCACACCCTCGAAAGTGTGGGGGAAAACAGACAACTTCCATAATCGTCTCGCACCGGTGCAGT
>DSBT01000124.1 GCA_011045915.1 Mesotoga infera | reverse complement strand
CTTTATTACAGTTCCCCTGCAGGGAATAGAGAAGCCCCCCGAACCTATATTGATCGAGTGAAAGACATCATATGAATGAGTAATGTAAACTCCTTCGCCGATCTCCTCCATCATTTCCTCAAGGGAGTTTTCACCCGGCTCGACATAAAAGATCTTCGGCGTTATTATGATATCTGTCGGGATCGATCCGCTGAGCAGGGCATACCTACCTGCATTCCCGCTTGAAGATGAGTCCATTCCGGCAGCACTCGAGATATTGTGCATCATTCCGACGAGCTTTCCCCTCTCCACCAAGCGCCGTTCTTCTGAAGGAGTCCCTTCACAGTCGAATTCGTAATGATATCCGGTCAGCTTATGAGACGGCGAGTCGGTAATTGAAAGTGCCGAAGATCCGATCGTTTCTCCCAGTCTTCCAGAGAGCACCGAAGAACCGTTGTTGTACTTCATTCCGCTGAAAATCTGCCACGCCGTCATCATTATGTTTGTTACGACGGTGCTGTCCAGCAATACCGGGTAGACTCCAGATCGGAGCTCCGTAGCACCGTACTGATGTCTCAGACTGGCTGCAATCCTTTCTCTGAACCTATCGAGATTCAGGCTGCCTATATCGGATACGCTCTGAAAGAAAGTAGCGTCGTACTGGTCGCCGTCTTTCTCCGCCATCACAGTTGCCCTTACGGAGTAGAGATTCATGAACGACTCAACGTCGAGCCCACTAGAGTTGATTACGTTTCTCGAATGAGTGTCCGAGCAGATCTCGATCCCGACACTGCAAATACTCTTGTCGGTCTCTCGTAAGGTCTTTTCAAGCTTTGCTGCCGCAAGTTTCATTGATTCTAAGTCGGGTCTTCCAGATCTATCGTCAACTGCTGCTCGTTTGACGGTCGACTCGTTGAGTTTATCCTTCTGCCGACGCTGGACAAAATTCGAGTTGGTGAGCCCCCTTAGAAGAACTTCTATCGGTTCTTCTTCCAGATCCTGGGTATATGCGTAGCCCGTCTTCTCATCGGAAACGCGTATGAAAAGCTCGGTGGTGTCGGAGGAACGGGTTTCGATTATCTCTCCATTCGCACACTTAATTACAGTACTAGCATTGCGTTCGGCATCCACTTCGGCCTCGGAAAACCTTGCGGGAAGAGCCTTCATTATGTTTCGATAGTTTTCGAGATAATCCATTCAGATCAATCCTCCCCACCGACCGGCATGAGCGATATCCTCATCCTCGGCTGAAAACTCGTAACGGGGCACAATCCGGAATCGGCACCGCAGAAGCCGCCGCTGTCGGTTTTCAGAGTACTTCCAACCATGTCGACTTTATTGATCATGTCAATTCCTCTTCCGTTGAGAACGAAGCCGCTTCTCAGCCTGTGGGATATCTTGCCGTTCTTTATCCAGTATCCTTCGCTTACCGCTATGGAAAACTCTCGTCCGCCGGTTCCTCCCCCCAGCCTCTTGACGAAAAGGCCCTCGTCGACAGAGCTGATCATCTCTTCATTATCGTCGCTTCCAGTGGCGAGATATGTGTTGCTCATTCTTGGTACGGGAGCGTATGTGTATCCCTGCCTTCTTCCACTTCCCGTGGACGAGATTCCCAATCTTCTCCCGCAGAGCCTGTCACATAAGTATCCCTTCAGTACCCCATTCTCTATAAGAACATTCTTTCTTGTAGGGAACCCTTCATCATCGATTGCCGCGGAGCCGTATAGACCCGGTATCGTCCCGTCATCGATCAGCGTAACCTTTTCCGAAGCGACGAGCTGCCCAACCTTGCCCGCGAAATCGCTCACATTTCTTGAGACAGCAGAGGCCTCAAGTTGATGACCGCAGGTTTCATGCCAGAAAGTGCCGCACGGACCGGCCTCGAAGACCACCGGGACTGTGCAGGATTTCACCGGAACGGCTCTTAGATCCTCTGCCATATCCTTTATGAATTCTTCGGCGAAGGAGGTGTAGTCGTAATCTATCCGGAAGGTCTCGAACCCCTGAGGACGTGTGAAGTCTCCCCATTCGTACTTCGAGCGGCCTTCGGCCTCGACCGTGGCCTGCAGTCTCAACCTGCTCGTTATACGCCTGTCTTCGGTTTTAAGTCCTTCGCTATTGTAAATCTCGATTCTTTGATCTGTATCGAAGTAATCGATATTCAGTTGTCTGACAATCTCTCCTGCGCTTCTCGCAGCGAGGCTCGTCTCTCTAAGTATCCTGATCTTTCTTTCATGACCCACCGAGGAGGGCAATATCTCGAAAGTATTCGGGTTTTCCGCTTTCTGCATGGAAAAAACAATATCTCCGGTGAATCTCTTGGAACAGGAACTCATGAGCTCCGAGGCTCGCTCTGCACAGCTAATGAGGCCTCGGTAGCTAAGATCGTTTGTGTAAACGTAGACGCTCTTTTCACAACAAAGAACGTATATTCCAGCCCCTTTGATGCGAACGGTAGTTAGGCCGCTTATGGCATCCTCAGAGCATTTTATGTTCAATTCATCCTTGTCTTCAATGAAAATCTCTGCGAAATCTCCGCCCTTTGAAAGAGCTTTCGAGATAGCTTTCTTCAGAATATCCTCTTCAAGCACAGTGAACCTCCCAAACCAGAGGTGAGGAT
>DSBT01000123.1 GCA_011045915.1 Mesotoga infera | reverse complement strand
TTGCTGCTCCATGAAGCCGATCTCTCTTTCAAGGATTTCATTCTCATTCCTCAGGTCGGTGAGATAACTGCGCATGAAATCCGTTGAGATCTTCCTGTAAAGGTCGACCTGAAAGACCCTGTTGAAATAGTCCCTTCTCGCGGCAGGACTGCCGAGGAATTGATCGGCGATTCTATTCTGAAAAGCTACTATCACGTTTTCGAATGTCTTCGAGATGTCTCCCTGAAGACCGCAGATGATTCTGATCTTCTCTATCACGTTTTCCTTCCCGCGGGCAATGAGAAGTTCTCCCTGTTGCAGTTCGTGACTTGAACCGGTGCCGAAGACTTTCTCGACCCTGTACTCCAGTCCGTCGTCGGCCAGAAAAGCCACGGCGACTCTCGATCTTCTCTCGTTCCACTTGATTGCGTCTTCCTGTTTGTCGCGCAGTCCTCCTCCGAAGAGTGCCAGTCCGATAGCTTCGATGATAGATGATTTCCCTGAGCCATTTCTTCCAAGGATGAGATTTATTCCCTTCTCGAAGGTTTCGGAATATCTGGAGTGGCTGCGGAAGTTCTCGAGATCTATCGAAATAATCCTCAAGAGCCACCACCCACTATGGCTTCAAGAAGGGCATCGACGGATTCTTTGAACAGGTCATACCTTCCATCTTCCTGAGCCTGCTTCATCTTTTCTATTGCGCCCACAAGGTCCTCGCCTCTTGCTCCAAGTTCCTTCCACTCCCTGGAGCCCAGTATGACTTCTCTTTCGATGTCCCTCGCGCTCAGCAGTCTGTAGTCGTCGAGAGTGATCTCTCTATCCGTTCTCCTAACTCTAACAAAGGCCTTGAGGGCTCCGCAAGACTCTATCTCCCTCTCCAGACGCACAGGATCTACGTAGAACTCACCGCTTCCCGTTACCGTTACAAGTACTATGGCTCCTCCATGAATCTCATGTTCGTTAACAAATCTGTCAAGGTCGTCGCCCTCGCCGGGAAAAAAGGAGAATTCCTGTCTCTCCCTCCTGAGGGAGTCGTGAAAATCGGCTTTGCGGGTCTGGGTATCGAATACATAGAAACCCTTTTTGTCTTTCTCCCAAACGTCCCAGTATTCGAGCGATCCGGGAACGAAGAAGAACGGCTCTTCCAGAGGAAAAGCGAGTTGAGAATGCAGATGCCCGCCCCCGGCATAGATCACCTTCGACCTAAGAATCTTCAAGACTTCGGGTGACACAAGGCCGGGAATGAAGTTGTCGTTCCCGGGCGCCGTGTGGACAAGTATTATGTTGTCTTTGCCTTCGAGAAAAGAAGAAGCTTTGAGGATCATCTCCTCGGCCATGAAGCCGGGATAACCAAGTCCGAACACTTTGAAACCTTCGATGCTGACGTTCGGAAAGACGATGTCCTTTTCGCCCTGAACCGGGCAGAGCAGCTCCAGATACTCTGTCTCGTGGAGAAATCTCAGCCAGGACTCGTTTGCGCTGAAGCTCTTGTCGTGGTTTCCCTCTATAGCCAGCACCCTGATGCCGTTTTCTTTCAGTCTGGAGAGAATACTCTGCGTTCTGGCAAGAGTGTCGGGATTGATGTCTCTCTTGTCAAAGAGATCACCCGTTATGAAGAAGGCCTCCGGTCTGTTCTGTACGGCCCATTCGACAACGTAATCGAAGGCCGAAAAATAGTCTTCATACCTTGCAGACGAATACGGGCTGTTCGGGGAGCCGATCGGTCTTCTCCCCAGGTGAATATCCGAGCAGTGAAGGAAT
>DSBT01000122.1 GCA_011045915.1 Mesotoga infera | reverse complement strand
TCAAAGCCACGAATCTCAAGAGAGAGCTCTTCCAGTCTGGAGCCGGATTGATGTACTTTGACTATAGCGACTATTTCCAGTATATCGAAGATGAGGCTTTCGGCATTAGGTTTTACAAGACTGCTTCAGAGGAAATTGTCCCTGCCGAAGAGGTAACCGTAAGGAAGCGGCTGAACCTGCTCGACACCAATGATGACGGTATGTATGATGCATGGGAAGAGATCCCAAATAGCAGGCCAGATCTGCAGACCTATGCATACCTTCCGGGTTACTTGGAAGCCTATAGTACACTTTGGGTACCATATGGTTTTGAGTATGGTGAGGAGTCAATAAGAGCGTATTACCTCGGAGTTGAGGGGCCATACAGCGGATATGTTCTGTTCTACAAGTTTGCTGAAGTCGGATTTGATCTCAACACTGTTTATGCTAGATGGGTTGAGGCCCATGTATTTCGAGGCACGCTTAACGACTACGGTGAAGCTTACAAGGCCTTTGCCTTACGGGAGAGGTATGACTCTGATGAAAAACCTGTAATCAGCCTTTCAACTCCTGACAGCGATATAGGGCCCGGAGATTCATTTACCGTTGGTATCATGACAGAGAATGTAGCGAGTTTTGCCGATTTGTATGACGTCAGATACATTCAACTCTCTCTGTGGAACAGCGAAGGTTTGGTTCTCGAAAGCGTCGAATTCGGAAACTTTATGGAAGGTCTGAAAGACGTTGGAACATTCAAGAGTAGTGATGAAGCAGTTACCCTTTACAAGGCCTTCTTGAATGGAGCAGATGAAGCTGAAGCTGCCGATGATGTCTTCGCAACTCTCACTTTCTCAGTTCCTGAGGATTATGAAGGCGAGATCATTGCCGTTGGACTGGCGTACGAAGGTTACTGGGATACATATGGCTTCTATCCCGATCTGCCAAATCCCGCCTTCAGAGACGTCAACAATGGTTCAGTCGACGGGTTTATCCTTGATTATGAACCCATTGTGTTCATAGAGTGAAGGGGGGGATGACAATGAAGAAGATTCTGGTTATTGTGCTGTGTGTGGGGTTCTTCTCTTCACTTGCACTTTCAAGTATTGCAGATCAAGTTAGCGAGATAGAAACCCGTATAAGCAGCTCTATCAGTAGGATGAATTTGAGTTGGGAAGCAGGCTTAGAAGAGAGCTTTGTTGCCAAGCTTGAGACAGCGTATATCGAAAGTGTTGATGCGATATTTGAGAAGCTGTGCGGCCATATTGACCTCCCCAGGGTCGTCAATGAAAGGTTTGTGGAGTATCTTAGGATGAAATACATAGAAGAAGCCGAAGACTTCACTATTCAAGGAATGACTACTACTGATGACCTAATCATGTCAACCTACATTCTCTTGAAACCAAGAGAGGTAGCGGAGAAGTCATTCGTAAGGCTTGAACCGATTCGCGACCAGTTTATCCACGGTAGTTGCTGGTCTTTTGCAACTGTCGGCTCCTTTGAAAGCGCTCTTGCAGTACAGATCTATGGGATTAACGGAAACGTAGATAACACCCTGGATTATTCGGAACGATGGGGAACCTATCACAACATCGACTGGGACATCTACAGCTTTTCACCTGACAACTATGTTCAGGACAGGAACAGCCTTGAGGGTGGAAACAGCTACTTTGCCATGTATAATCTCATCAGGTATGGAATGATGGAGGAGCAGTATGCCCCCTACTCGGAGGTATATCTTGATCCTAGAGAAGAAGTCCCACTGCCGCCATCAGCTTACAATGCCCCGCTGCTGAAGTCCTCGAGAAGTGTGATGATACCTCCTGCAACAACGGCAGCTCGCTTAGGATATAGCTACGAGGATTATCTGAATATGATCAAGACAGCTATTGCTGATTACGGTTCGCTTGCCGTCGCTTTCTCAGTTCCATACAGTTTCAACTTCTATTCCAAGGGAATCTTCTCTCCTGTTGAAGGCGATTACAGCACGGGGGGACACGCAGTTACTCTAGTTGGATGGGCGGATGCCACAGAGCTCGATGACATAATCCTAGCCGGCAGGACGAATCCTGATGCAACTCCTATACTGGACGAAGAAATCGAAAGCTACACGTATTTGGATCCAACACAGGCCGGTTCTCCGGAGTTCACAGCAACCACCTTCTGGATAATCAAGAACTCCTGGGCTTATAACTGGGGAGACGGCGGCTATTATGTCATTCCGGCTATTAGTGAGGAACAGTATGAGAGTGGACAGTTAGGATTTTGGGAGATCGAAGCAAGAGAGATGTATCTCCCGATATTCGCTGATCTAGCGCATCATGTAGATGACAGTCTTGACATCAATGGCGATGGCATTGTCGACGAGAGGGATTTCGAGTATCTGGTCGAGAAGATAGGTTCAACTGATCCTGAAGACATTGCAATATGCGACATTTCATTCCCCAAGGACGGGAAGATAGATGGTGAAGACGCTGCTGCCTGGGTATTCTTGTTTAACAACAGGTAGAGTGTTTTGAAAGACGTTAAGAAGAACCCCCTAGGGGTTCTTCTTTTTCATGATAATGAGCCATGGTTTTTCTGGCATAATTGTGCGGGAGGTGAACACAATGCAGGAAGAAATCGTTCTGGACATAATGATAGAGATTCCTAAAGGAAGTAGGAATAAGTATGAGTATGATAAGAAACTCAAGAGGATAAGGTTCGACAGGACCCTTTTTTCGGCTGTTCATTACCCAATGGACTATGGATTCATACTGAATACTCTTGCCGAAGACGAGGATCCTCTGGATGCAATGGTTTTGCTCTGGGAGCCGACTTTCCCGGGGTGTTTAATTGAGGCAAAGCCAATAGGCGCATTCAAGATGTGGGACGAGAAAGGTTCAGACGAAAAGGTTCTCTGCGTTCCGATTCACGATCCGGTCTGGAACTATATAGAAAGCCTGGATGATGTTCCTCCTCATCTACTTAAGGAGATCGAGCATTTCTTCTCCATCTACAAGGATCTTGAAGAAAAGAAGACAGGCATAGAGGGCTGGGTGGGAAGAGAAGAGACTT
>DSBT01000121.1 GCA_011045915.1 Mesotoga infera | reverse complement strand
TGTACAGAACTATCAGTTATCAGTAATCACAAGTCCTTCCGGGGCCGATGTATATGTTAATAATGCCTACGTGGGCAGAAGCCCATTGAACGTTACTCTGGAGGGTGGAACGAAGAATCTTAGGATAGAGAGATCGGGTTATGAAACCTACTCGGAGACTTTCGTGCTTGACCGCTCGATTTCGAAGTCGATTACGTTGAGTCCTCAGGTGAGAGACTACAAATTAAATGTCACGAGTTCCCCTTCAAACGCTCTTGTCTATATCAACGGGACCTATCAGGGGAGAACACCATTGAATCTCACGCTTAGAGAGGGATCCTATACCGTAAGAGTAACAGCAGATGGTTATGAGGACTTTTCTACAAGTGTCTCGCTCGACAGAGACAGACAGGTTAGCGCCACACTCTATGCCAAGAAGGCTAGACTGACGGTTGAAACGGAGCCGACAAATGCCTCGGTTTTTGTAGACAATGTCTATGTCGGGAGATCTCCGCTTTCTATAGATATCGATGCAGGAAGACACACGATCAGAGTTGAAAAATCCGGTTATATAACAGACAGTAAGGATGTCAACCTTGCGGCAGGAACAAGCTCTTCTACAAAAATAACTCTGATAGAAGAAAGGCCGATTGCAAGGATTACGATTTCTTCAGATCCGAAAAATGCGAGAATTTTCATCAACGGTAGAGATTACGGTAGATCCAACACAGTTGTCGAGCTTGATCCCGGATACTACGAAGTTGTGCTCGTACTGGACGGATATCGTGTATCGGTAACATACCGCTATTTTGGAAAGGGAGATCATAATCTCTCGTTCAATCTCTCCAAAATCGACTAATAACTGCTTCGTTTGAGAGTAAATAGCCGGGACTCAGGTCCCGGTTATTCTTTTCTTTTCGGCATCCGATAAGTAATCCCATTCTCCCGGCTCGAGTCTGCTGGAAAGAACGTAAGAGCCGATTCTAGTCCTGTGCAGGCGTCTCACATTGTTTCCGGCTGCTGAAACAAGTCTCTTCACTTCGTGATACCGGCCTTCCGTGAGAACGATTTTGAGGTGAGAAGAATCTATTACTTCAATAAAGACGGGCTTTGAGAATTCGTTTTTGCCGATAAAGACTCCGATGGAGAGAGTCGAGACCTGTTCTACGGTAATCTCATCGGTAGTCTCTACCAGGTACTCTTTTTCCACAAGATTACGAGGCGATATAACTTCGTGAATGAACTTGCCGTCGTTGGAGAGCAATACGAGACCAGTTGTGTCTTTATCAAGTCTTCCTGCGACCGAGAGTTCCGCCGAGACGTTGGTTTCAACAAGATCAAAGACGCTCTTTCCTTCGGCTTTCTCTCTTGAACAAACATAATCAGCAGGTTTGTTCAGAGCGATGTATATCATGCCGAAAGCCTCCACGGTCATTCCGTTGACAACCACCATGTCTCCTTCATCGACAGCCGCCGAAGAATCATTAGCTACTTCGCCATTTAAAGTTACTGCTCTGTCCTTGATCAATTTTCTGCTCTGACTTCTACTGAAGCCGGCGAATTTTGACAAAAAAGCATCGAGTCTCATGGAAAGATTGTACAATACCTTTTCTTGTGGTACTAGCGGGTGTCTCATCCAAGCTATTGTGCAGAATGGTATAATCTTTTCAAAAGAAAAAAGAGAGGGTGGATCTAAATGAGAAAGGAGTGGCTTCTCCTAAAGCCCGATGATGAGGCCGTCAATAGACTGGTCGAATTCATGGGTATTGATCAATTTCTAGCAAGGTTATTGGTAACACGTGGAGTCGATAATGAGGTTGAGGCAATGAAGTTTCTTAATCCTGACAAAACTATTCTTCACGATTCCTTCCTTCTAAAAGATATGCCGCTGGCTGTCCGGACAATCATTGAAACCAGAGAAAGAAACGAGAGTATTGTAATCTTTGGTGATTACGACGTTGATGGAGTTACAAGCACCGCGCTCCTTTATCTTGCAATGAAGAGAATGGGCTTCGATGTGAGCTACTACATCCCCTTAAGGTTGGAAGAAGGATACGGTCTGAGCAAGGACGCAATTAAGGATCTGAGAGACCAGGGACACAGCCTGCTAATAACCGTAGATTGCGGAGTTACCTCATTTGATGAGATTACATACGCAAAGGAGATAGGTTTCAATGTAGTTGTCACGGATCATCATGAAGTGAAAGATGTTCTCCCGCCCGCCGATGCCATAATCAATCCAAAGAGACCGGACGATGATTATCCCTTCAAGGGACTTGCCGGGGTAGGAGTGGCTTTCAAACTGCTGGTGGCATTGAATGAGACCCTTCACTGTCCTATTGATCCTGAGGATTATCTGGACATAGTCGCGCTAGGAACAATTGCCGATATAGTTCCGCTAAGGGATGAGAACCGCTACATTGTCAGGGAAGGTACTGCGAAGATCCAGAGCAGCCCACTGCTTGGTTTGAAGGCCCTTCTATCATATCTTAGAATTCCGGCTGAGAATCTTACAGCGCAAGATATCGCTTTCAAGATAGCTCCGAAGCTTAATGCTGCCGGAAGAATGGCTTCCGCAATAGTTGCGTTGGAGCTTCTCATTAGCGAGGATATGGATTCGGCAATGAATACCGCCAGCCGTCTTCTGAAACACAATCAGAACCGACAGACCATAGAGGCAAAGATTTTTGATCAAACTGAAAAGGATCTCGCAAACACTGCGAGTTTCGAGGATGATTTTGCTCTAGTAATCGATGGAGATAACTGGCACTTAGGAGTACTGGGAATAGTGGCTTCAAGACTTGTTTCAATTCATAATAAACCCGTTTTTCTAATTGCCACTAATGGTTCAGACGGTAAAGGTTCGGCCAGAAGTCCGGCAGGAGTAAGCATAATAAGTCTGCTGAATGAAGTTTCACACTTGCTGAGAGAGTTTGGCGGGCATGAAATGGCAGCTGGATTCAGCATTGACAAAGAAAACATATCAAAATTCAGAACCGCGATAAACGATGCTTATATAAGGCTGTACGGAAAGAAGCAACCGGTCTTCAAGATCGATGTGGACGATGTTCTGTCTCTTGATTCCATTACGTCGGGCATTCTTGATAAGCTCGAACTTCTGAGACCCTTTGGCCACTCGAATCCCGAGCCGAGATTTCTGATCAAAGGTCTTAACATAGAAAAGGCAAAGATGTTCGGCAGCAGTAGTGATCATGTGAAACTAATCCTTCGCTGCGGTGATAGAAAGACTCTTGCGATCGGGTATAACATGGGCACCATGTTCGATGACTTCAAGTACGTTAAGCCGAATCTTCTGAAGGTAGATGCGATAGCCTCGGTAAAGAGCGATAATCTTTACGGACTTCAGAGTGTCAAGCTTTCACTCTCTGACGCGAAATTATACATTGATCCGGTATTTGAAGAGGAAGTTAGAGACAAGAATTTCGTCTTTGAGTTTATTAGAGACTGGAAGAATCAGCAGCCTGGTTCACAGGGCAAGACAGATGTATCATCACTGATAGGCGAACTGGAGAAGAAACTATCTCATAAGTGTCCGGAATTCCTGGATATCAGCACCAGAAATCCGTGGGGAGTGTTCGGCAACATCAGAATAAAGAATCCCTTTTTGGCTCTCAAGATATTGAAGAACTATCAGCAGGGCAAGAAAACCTTTATAGTATCGGCTATCAACGGTACTTTGGCACACACTTATTATTCGCTGCAGCATTATTTGGATTCGATAAAGCCGGTCTTTGCGAACTCTCTTTACCGAGGCAGGCTGGATGAACCTGTTGTGTTTATAACTCTGCCGTTCTTCGTCGAGAGATTCAAGGAAATTTCCGAGATCGCCGGCGAGATAATCTTCGACGAACCGACTTATATTCTCTCTGGTATCTACAAGGATCACCCTGATCTTGAAGCGTTTCTCAAGAACGTCGACAAGGTACTCGGTATTTCCGGTTTCGCAGGAAGCGTCTTCTATGACGATCTGAAGGATTTTCTCTCGGACAGGAGGATATCCAATATATACAAACCCAGTCCCATAAAGAGAGTCGGGATAATCGACAACCGCGGCTCCAGAAAAAAGGTTGAGCAAGTTATGTCAATAGTTGGTCACGGTGAGAACGTGGCTGTGATCGTTGATTCTCCGCATAAAACGGTTAGCCTCGCGAAATCTATGGGTTCGAGGCTCTCACATGCTCTTCAGAACGGCGAGCTGATTTTTTACAATTATCTTCTTAAGGATTTTCAGAGATCTGTTATCTATTCTTTGGTTGAAAGACAGAAGATAAGAGTTTTGATAATGACTCCTTCAAGCGACGGCCTCGGTGTCACGTTGGGCAACTCGAATATCGTTTTCTACAGCGCACCGAGGAACTTTCTGGAGGTTATTGATTCCGTATCAACAAGACCCGGCGAGGATTCTGAGTTGTTTCTGAATTTGTCTTTCAATAAGGCAGATCTTATTTCCAATACGAATGAAATGGACAGGTTGTTTCCCACAGTCGAAGAACTGGAAGCTGTATACCAGGATTTGAAGGATGTTCTGCCGGCTTCAGAAAGAGATATAAGAAAGGCGCTCAGCTTTGAAGATGGGATTTCGAAAGTCTTTTTGTCAATGCTGGAGGAGATGAATCTGCTAAGCGTAGAAAGCGGCGTATGGCATAGCAGCTCAGGATCGGATCTTGATACTTCTCAGGTCAAGAAGACCCTGAGATACAGAGAGGGTGTTGCTGAGAAGAGAATGACGAGATGGTTTGCAACCAAACTCTCAACCATGACCACAAGAGGTTTGCTAAGGAGTCTTACGAATGCGGAAGAGGTGCTGAAAGTTGGTTGATACTCGGCAACTGGATGCTTTAGTCGTTGTTTCGCAAAAAGACATCCTTGAAGCCATCTCACTCCTTAGAAGTGCTGGCTTGCAGGCGAAGGTTTTTCCAACACCACCGAGTCTATTCACTGGATGCTCTCTTTCGATTGCAGTCGCCTCCAGAGACCTTGACGTAAGTTCGGAACTCCTGTTGCTGGCAAAAATTGAGGTCCTGCTCACAAGTTACTTCGTTGATAATCCGGTAAGATCCTTCTATGATTAAACTTGGAATTGACTTCGGTACATCGAAAATAGGACTCGCCTTACAGATAGAGGGAGTGGAGATCCCTCTATATTCGATAGATCACGCCGGCTACCGAAAGTCACTCCCGGAAATCTTGAAGGAGAAAGAAATAGAGACTGTGGTTATCGGTCTACCAATTTCAATGTCGGGCAGATACAGTGAATCTACTATGAGAGCAGTCTCATTTGCGGAGAAAGTGAAGAAAATGTTTCCTGGCAATGTAGTGCTTGTCGATGAGACCCTTACAACTGAAAGTGCGAGAAGAATGTCTGTTGAGATTGGGATAGAATTCGCGAAAGTAAGGGATGTTTTCAGCGCAATGAAAATTCTCAGGAATGAGTCCTCCGGAAAGTCTGTGATATGGGAAGTCCACAGCAATAGAAGTAAATGCCTGAATTTGCCCGAACTTCCGTCTGGCAGCAGAGTGTTGTTTTTCAAGCCGAAATCTGGGCTAATTAAGGGAATAGACTCACTGGAGAAAACGCCCGGGGTGTTTGTTGAAGACCCACAGGTCTTCCTTTCATTCTTCAGGAAAGGATTGAAGCCGGTAAACCTCGTTGACGACATAGACTTTTCAACTTACGATATAATAGTAATCGCTTGTGGTGAAGCGCTCGATGGGATGGCTCATCTGAATTCAAGAGGACTGCAGGTTATTGAGTGCTCGTGGCTCAACGGATAGAGCGCTGGACTCCGGATCCAGAGACTGTGGGTTCAAATCCCACCGAGCACGCCATTTATGTCACACGGGAGGTAATTTATGAAAAAGGGCGATCTTGGCATCGATTTGGGAACTGCTTCACTTTTGGTCTTCCAGAAAGGTAAAGATATTGTCATAGATGAACCTTCGGTCATTGCCGTTGAAGTGAAGACTGGGAAGATAATCGCAATTGGATCTGAAGCCAAGGAGATGATCGGGAAGACCCCAAAGGACATCAAGGCTGTCAGACCTATTCGAGACGGGGTTATAGCCGATTATCAGATAATCGAACAGGCTTTGAAAGAGCTGGTCAAGAGAACTCGCACAAAATTCTCACTCTCCCGACCTGCAGTTGTCGTAGGGGTTCCGGCTAAGGTTACCAGCGTCGAGAGGAGAGCAGTCATTGAGGCTACCACGGCTGCGGGAGCCAGTAGAGTATATCTGGTACTTGAACCAGTTGTGGCTGCTGTTGGAGCAGGACTTCATATTTTCGATTCCGTGGGAAATATGGTTGTAGATATCGGAGGAGGGACCTCCGATATAGCTGTAATAAGCCTTGGAGGGATTGTCGTTTCTCGTTCTCTAAGAATTGCGGGAGATGCGATGGACGAGGCAATAATCAAATTTGTGAAGCGCAAATACAAGTTCCTGATTGGAAGCTCCACCGCCGAAGATGTGAAAATCAAGATTGGAAAGGCTTTCCCGACACTGGAGAGCTATGAGCTTGAGGTTCGGGGGAGGGACGCACTGAACGGCCTTCCCGGAAATATTAGAATTACCTCTGACGATGTGCATGAGGCAATTTCTCAGATTCTTCAGGACATTGTACTCAATCTTCGTCAGATTTTAGAGGACACACCTCCGGAGATCGCTGCAGACATTATGGACACGGGCATTGTCCTTACCGGAGGAGGCTCGCTGATAAGAGGTCTGCCGGACCTAATTATTCAAGAGACCGGCATAAAAACGATAGTGTCTGAGGACCCAAGGACATGCGTTGTCAAAGGAATCGGCGAGTTGCTCGACAATGATAAACGTCTTCAGAGGGTTGCAATCAATCATAGTAAATAACTAGACTTGAGTCTTGTTTCTTTTTTCAAGTAAGGTGAGAAGATAAGAAACAACGACTCCCAAAATCACTCCTGTAACAATCAATACAAGATCAGTATTCTTTCCCGGTCTGGTGATTAGATCGGGTATCGAACCTATCATTAGGCCCAGAAGGAAGGCAAAAGTCTCACTGCGAAACTCCTTCATCAAGTATTTGAGAAGTCTGCTTACGAATAACACCCCCAGGATCACACCTGCCCCAATAAAAGCAATTATGACTAGATCGAAGCTTTTGATTGCGGAAATGGCTCTGGTGTATTCGCCCATAACCAGAAGAATAAATGCTCCGCTAAGCCCAGGAAGTACCATGGCTGAAGCTCCAAAGAAGCCTGCTACAATATCGTAGGCCAAAGTGATCGGACCGTGGTCGGTGAGCGCAACGCCTCCAGCCCCGGGACTCAGAAGGGATATGAGAATAACAATCGAGGCTCCTGCCGCCAGGGAAAGCAGTGCGCTGATGCCCAGTTTCTCAATTCGTTTGAAGACTACTGGAATACCCCCTATCACAAGCCCTGAGAATATCCCGTACATAAGTGAAGGGACGGTCGAAAGAGAAAGGTCAATAAGAGCAGAGAACCCAAAGATTCCTATAACGATGCCGACAACAAGTTCTATCAAGAAGAGTATCTCTTCTCTGCGAATCTTGAGAGCCGTCAGCATAGATATTGAACCCACAAACCGTTCATATAGTCCCCCCAGCAGAGCAATAGTGCCACCGCTTACGCCTGGAATGAGATTGGCAAGACCCATGAGGACACCTATAAAGACTACATAGAGCACGAAGCACCTCCATACCATAATTTCTCCAATTATATATCCTTGAAACGGAATCCTGCTTATTGGCGATGATTAGCGGTAATAATTGTCGGGATTATGTTATAATTCGGATAATAAGTACCGGGTTTGGAGGGATTTAAATGACTCTTCTCGAAGTAAAGAACTTGCGTGTAGTATTGGCGGAAGATAACGTAGAAATATTGAAAGGTTTGAACCTCACAATAGGAAACGGAGAGCTACACGTTATCATGGGACCTAACGGCAGTGGAAAATCCACGCTTGCTAACGTATTGATGGGAAACCCCAAATACAAAATCACTAGTGGTACTGTGAAATTCATGAATAAGAATTTATCTAGATTAACTGTAGATGAGAGAGCCAGAATGGGAATGTTTATGACCTTTCAGCATCCTCAGGAAATTCCGGGTATCAGATTCAGGAGCTTTCTTTTATCAGTCTCTCAAAGCACGGGCAGCCGAGAGCCACTGCTGAAGATGAGCAAGGAAATTGACAGACTATCTGTTGAACTTGGTCTAGAAAGTGAACTGATAGACAGATATCTGAACGTTGGCTTTTCCGGAGGAGAGAAGAAGAAGGCCGAGATTGTTCAGATGAATTTCATGAAACCAAAGTTTGCGATTCTTGACGAAATAGACTCCGGACTGGATGTTGACGCTATGAAAAGCATAGCGTTGTCAATAAACGGGTTCAGAAATTCAGAAAACTCGGTATTGCTGATCACACACTATCAGAGGCTTCTAGAGTATGTTGAGCCCGACCATGTGCACGTCTTGATCGATGGATCGATTCCAGTGAGCGGAGGGAAGGAGCTTGCCGGAGAAGTCGAAGAGAATGGTTATGAAGGGATCTTTGGCTCACTAAAGGGGGCCTGATCATGCGAGAAGAGGTTTTCCTTGACAGTTCAAAGTTTGACTTTCTTTCAGATACTAAGTACCGTTTCATGAGTGAAAGGGGATTCGGGGAGAGCCAGATAATCGAAATGTCGAAAAGGAAGAGTGAACCCGAATGGATGCTTCAGAAGCGGTTTGAGTCTTTCAAGGCTTTCAATCTCTCAAATAAACCTGGGTTCGGAGTAAGCACAGAGAGTCTCGATCTGAGCAGAATAATATCTTATCTGGATCCGGATTCTGAAAGGCAGAGGTCCTGGGACGATGTTCCACAGGAGATTAGAGAGACTTTTGATAGGCTTGGCATTCCCGAGGCGGAGAGGAAATCTCTTGCTGGAGTCGGCGCTCAATTTGATTCGGAAATTGTGTATCAAAACATAAGGAAAGAGCTCGAAGAGCTAGGTATTGTCTTCCTCGATATGGAGACGGCTGTCAAAAAATACCCTGAACTGGTAAAAAGATTCTTCATGAAGGCTGTTCCTCCGACCGATCATAGATTTGCGGCACTGCATGGAGCCGTCTGGAGTGGCGGTTCATTCGTTTATGTACCCAAAGGAGTCAAAGTCCCGCTTCCTCTTCAGGCATATTTTAGAATGAACGTGGAAAGCAGCGGTCAATTTGAGCACACGTTGATCATTGCAGATGAAGGTTCCGATCTTCAGTTCATAGAAGGCTGTTCTGCTCCGAGATTCAACGATCTCAATCTTCATGTCGGGATGGTAGAAATCTTTGTTCTGAAGGATGCCAAGGTCAGGTACTCTACGATTCAGAACTGGTCTAAGAACACATACAACTTGAATACCAAGAGGGCAGTTGTCGAGGAAGGTGGAACGATAGAATGGATATCTGGTTCTCTGGGAAGCATGAAGACCATGCTCTATCCCGCATCTGTTCTAAGAGGCAGAAGAGCCAGAGCTGAGCACCTCGGAATTACGTATGCCGGCCCCGGTCAGCATATGGATACAGGATCAAAGGTGCTTCACCTGGCCCCGGACACAAGTTCACTGGTGGATGTCAGAAGCATCAGCGCTGGTGGAGGCTGGGCCTTTTATCGAGGTCTTTTGGACATCTCTCCAAGAGCAATGAACTCAAGGTCATCGGTTCAGTGTACGGCTCTAATGATCGATAATGAGTCAAGGGCTGATACTGTTCCGATAATCCAAGTGATGAATGACGCAGCCGAAGTAGGGCATGAGGCTAGAATTGGAAGACTTGGAGAAGACGAGATCTTCTATCTCATGAGCCGCGGTTTAAGCGAAGCGGAAGCCAAAACGATGATAGTAAGAGGGTTCATGGAACCTGTTTCTCGTCTGCTGCCAGTTGAATATGCAGTTGAGCTGAATAGACTGATAGATATGGAAATGGAGAGCAGCATAGGATGAGGTGGAAATAATGGAAATGACAACGGACTTCGTTCACGAAAACTACGAGATGGTTAAACCACCTAGAAGAGAGGAACTGTCAATTAAGGACTACGACAACCGGGATTTTCTGATTTCGTCTGAGGCAGCTTCTCCTGCAATGTCGGCTTTCATGAGTAACAGGTATTCAGAGTATAGAACACTGGCCTTCCCCTCATGGAAGAGATTGAAGCTAGCCGGAATGAAATTGCCGGAAATCTCTCCCAGGCGTAGCTTGTCTTGCTCAGATCCTTATGTCAGGTCGCTGATTTCGATGAACAGCGATGATGTAGAGCTGCTCGATAGGCTGGATTTCGAAGGTCTTGACAGAAAGATTCTTCTTCAAGGAGATATATTCTTTAGCGAAGGATCAATGATTTCTATACCTCCGAACAAATCACTGGACAACCCTTACTCGGTCGCATTTAACCGTGATTCAAGAATTTTGAACAATATGTTTGTCTTGGGAGAGAATTCGAGTTTGAAAGTAGTAGTCGATAGCAAACGTCTGGGAAACTGGCTTCTTCAGAACAACAGGTTCCTAATAAAAGAAGGCGCGTCTTTGGAGCTTTTGATATTGAACAGGATGATTGAAAGAGGACATGGGTTCATCAACAACCTGTATCTTCTAGAGAAAAACGCTAGGCTCAGGGTATTTGAGATAAATTGCGGCAACACATCAACTGCGTCTTTTCACATGGCTCTTCTGGAAGGAGAGAAAGCTCTTGCGTCTCTCGAGCCTCTTTTCGTTGCGCGAGGCGATACGGTCCTTGATATGCAATATGTTGTCAGACACAGGGCAATTGAATCGGATGGAAGAATCTCGGGATCTGGTGTGCTCCTTGACAACGGCAGGAGCGTCTTCAGAGGGACGATCGACATTAAGAGAGGAGCGAAAGGAGCGAAGGGAAGCGAGCACAGCAACGTCCTGATGCTCTCCGAGTCAGCAAGGGCTGACACAATACCTTCACTTCTTGTTGGAGAGAATCAAGTCGACGCTTCCCATGCAGCAACCGTGGGATCCGTTGACGGGCAGAAGCTCTTCTATCTTATGTCTAGAGGACTTACTAGAGACCAGTCGATGAGCATTATCGTTCGAGGCGCTTTTGAGCCGACCTTAAGAGAAATCGATGAGATCTTCCGGACCACTCGGAGGTGGTGAGAGATGAGTTTGAAAGAGACATGCGATTTTAGCATTAAGGAAGTAAGAAAGGACTTCCCGGTCTTTAGACATCATCCCTCACTAGCCTATCTGGATAATGCAGCGACCTCTCAAAAGCCTCAAAGTGTTATTGATGCGGTCAATAGGTTTTATGAGCGTGAAAACGCGAATGTGCATAGAGCCGTTTATCCACTTGCGGAGAAGTCGACAGCTCTTTATGAATCAAGTCGATGCGAGGTTGCCAGGTTCATCGGAGCAGCAAGAGATGAATTAGTTTTCACAAAGGGCTCCACGGAGAGTCTGAACATTGTTGCAAATGCATTGGCTACTTCCGGTCTGTACAAGACTTTTGTGGTCCCAACGTTCGAACACCACAGTAACTTCCTTCCGTGGCAATATCACAGTCTGAAGAATGGAATCAAGTTCGTTGCTTTGCCAATAATGGGAGCGGAGTTGACCATGAGAGAAGTTGCAGAGAGCCTAACTGGGATAGAGTCGCCGTTTGTCTTTTCTTTGGGGGGACTGATCAATGCCACAGGCTACAGAACTCCTTTTGAAGCCTTGAATGAGCTTGTCCACTCTCTTGGCGGTTTGACAGTGATTGACGGAGCTCAACTGGTTCCGCATGAGAGCTTTGATTTCAAGAAGGTCAACGCGGATTTTCTGATCTTCTCCGGGCACAAAATGCTTGCAGAAACTGGAATTGGCTGCCTTGTTGGCAGGTCAGAGCTCCTCGATGATCTCACGCCACTTGCATTCGGAGGCGGTATGGTAGACAGGGTAAGTGTTGAGACTTCAAGCTACGCAAAGGAGGGAGTTTCGAGATTGGAAGGCGGAACACAGAACATTTCCGGAGCCGTTTCACTTGCAGCGGCCTGCAGATACCTCAACAAGATCGGTATGTCCGCGATACATGATTACGTTTCACATCTTACAGAAACCGCTAGAGAGATGTTAAAGAAGATCTCCGATGTTACTGTTTACAGTCCTACAGGTAGTCATGCGATCTTGCTGTTTTCTCACAAGAAAATACACTCTCATGATCTGGCCGAATTCCTGGGAAGAACTCAGGGAGTCGCGATCAGGAGCGGTCATCATTGTGCCCAACTTCAGATGGAGGCATTTGGCATTAATTCGGCTTGTCGAGCGTCGTTCTACTTTTATAATACGGTTGAAGATGTGGAAAGACTTATAGAAGGGATTAGAAAGGCAGAGAGTTGGTTCTTATGAACTTCGAGCAACTATATTCCGACTTCATAATGTATCACTTCAAGAACAATACCCATCGAGGACGTCTGGAGGGCTCCACTCACACTGTCGAGGGGTCGAACACTTCTTGTGGAGATTCGATTACTCTTTATCTTATTATTGTAAGAGGAGTTGTCACTGCTATGGCATTTGAGGGTGAAGGCTGCGCGATAAGTCAGGCATCTGCGTCAGTCATGACAGAGATTCTTGAAGGCAAGTCTCTTGAAGAAGCCGCAGCGACAATTGAGAACTTTGAGAAAATGATACGTGGTGAGGAGTATGATGGATCAAAAATTGGCGATGCTGCCTTTTTTGAGGGATTGAAGGAACATCCGATGAGAGCGAAGTGCGCAATCCTTCCGTGGAAAACAGTTGCGAAGGCTCTGGTTTCGAATTAGCAAAAAAAGACCGGTGCATAACACCGGCTATACTCTGCGCTGAAGTAACCCTACAGGTTGATTATACACCTATTTAGTCTGTAGAATCAACTTTTCTGTCCTTTTCCTCCAGATATTTGTCGAGTTTCTCTTGTTCATTACTGAAGAAGTAGTCTTTCGGATTCTCTGCCATTTTCGTAACCTCTCCGAATAAGGAATCAAGTACGGTAATCAGCGTTTCTCTCTCTGAACCGTCAAACTCTTTATGAAGTATTTGGGCGATCGCCTCTTCATCGATTCCATCGTCAGTATGCTGTTCAAGTGCACTGAAGAACCTCTTCAGCAATTCGTCAATATTGTCCATTATTTTCCTCCTATTCCAGAAAGTCTGATTATGTACTTGTCAAGCGATTCGTCTCGGGTCTTCAACTCACTGATCGTTCCCTTATCCAGCGCATTTATGATTGCCAGCGTGACGTCTTCGGGATCAGCACGAATCTCCTCTTGAAGTGTATCAATGTCGGTCCCACCGTACTCAATCAGTTTTGCGATTTTCAATGCGAAATCGAAATCAAGATCCTTCAGTTCCTCGAGATATTCGTCGACAAACAACTCTATCCTGAAAGGAAATCCTGAGAGGGACCATCTCAGAAGATAAATCAGTGTTCTGAATATTGCTGTGGCCCTTCCGTTACCTGAAACTATGAAAGCCATGAGGTAAGAAAGGTAATCTTGCTGAGAAGGGAAGAGAACTAGCTGAGAAACCATCTCGGCAAAGAGACCTACCTGGGACAACGTAATTTCCTTTGTTTCTCGTGGAATCATTCCTTCATAGAAGCCGGAGACTCTTCGGATAGTGTTTTCATCATGCGCATCCGAGAGAAGATCCATTAGATTCTCAACATCGATTACCCCCGATTCAAGGAAATCGGGTTCAAGTAACTGCAAATCCGGATATTTCTCCATCAGATAATTGTAGAAAGACTCATTGATCGCATCCTGAAAGCTGAGATTGCTTACAACCTTACCCTCTGTCAGAGACTTGTGCAGCAGAATCGTGTTTCTTAGCTCGAGCAATGTATCATCAAGAGTCTCTATAGCAGCGTCGTACTCGCCCAACATGTCAAGAATTCTGGCCCTCAATACGAGAGCCTTCTCGTCCTTTGTATCGCTGTAATAGCTTTCGCAGTGAGAAAGGGAATCTTCAAGCATTCCCATGTTCTTCTCTGCGATCGCCATTTCGTATAGAATTTCCGTATTCCTACTTAGGTCATAAGCAGTTCTCAAGTCTTCAAGTGCTGCGTACAACTTTCCCTGCCTTGCCCTCGAATAGGCGCGATTATAGAAGCTTTTCCAGTCATTCTCGAGCCCTATGCAATCGGTGAAGGCTTCTTCTGCAAGAGAGTACTTCTGGAGTTCATTGAGTATAACACCCTTTCTCAGGAGCACATCAGTGAGAAGAGGAAATCCCTTCTTCACTCTTTCAATGATCTCCAGAGCCGTTCCATACTCACCCTTGGAAATGAAGCAGTCAATCGCGGCGACTAGAGGAAGTGGAAACTGACCTCCAGACTTCTCAATAGACTTCATGTATGAGGAAACTGCATCGTCGTAATCCTCCTGAATCTGTAGAAGTCTTCCAAGTTCGTAGTACCCAATGTAGAACTCTTCGTTCATCTCAACCGATTTCTTAAGCTCAATCTCCGACAGCTCGACTTTCTCTTCCTCTCTCAATAACAGCCCCAGATAGAAGTGATATCTGTAATCCTTCCGAACTCTGGCTGCCTTCTCGAGAAACTGTCGCGCTTCTTCATGATTGCCTGAGTTTAATGCTCTCTTAAAGGCTTCGAAGTAATAGTAAAGAAGGTACGATTCGTAGTAGTCATTTCGCTCGATTCTGCTCTGGGCTTCGAGGCCCCTAATGATTACATCGAGATCTATCCTGTCCCTGTCTGTTATGTACTTCATGTCTTCAACCAGTACAGGCAGCTTCACTGGAAGATTATTAGCCTTCGCCATTTCCGGTTTCAATGGAAGATAAACCAGGACCGTCTTGTCTTTCAAAGAATCACCAACTACCTTCTGCTTCTCATTTGCTACAAACCCGCACATATTGTATAATACCAGAAGAGCGATAGAAGATACAGGAGGTATTTTTTGATGGTTGTTCTTGCTTACGTACTTATTTCTCTGCACATTGCAATAAGTGTAGGGCTTGGAATTGCTGTAATGCTCCAGATGTCGAAATCAGCCGAGCTTGGTGGAGCTTTTGGAGGCGGTGCTTCTCATACCATGTTTGGACGAAAGAAAGGGCTGGATACCATGGGAAAGATCACGTTAGGTCTTGCTATTGGATTCATGGTGAACAGCATTCTTATTGCATTTGTGATTTCCAGAGCATTTGGCGCTTAAGGTGGTAGATTTGGTGGGGCCTGAGGAACAGCTAAAGGAGCTTTCAAAGAATCATGTTTCGCTGATCTCAGAGGAAGAGCTTCTTGAGAAACTCAAGAAAAAACGCTCGTTAAGGGTTAAGCTTGGTGTGGATCCGTCCAGACCTGATCTTCATTTGGGTCATGCCGTTGTATTGAGGAAACTCCGACTCTTCCAAGAGTTTGGTCATCAAGTCGTACTGATTATCGGTGATTTCACTGCCAGAATTGGTGATCCGTCAGGGAGATCAAAGACTAGACCTATGCTTTCCAGGGAGGAGGCCAAAGCAAATGCCGAGTCCTATAGTAATCAGGCTTTCAAAATTTTAAACAGAGATCTCACTGAAATCCGTTTTAATTCCGAATGGCTGGATGCTATGAGTTTTGAAGATGTAATACGGCTCTCTTCAAAGTACACTGTCGCAAGAATGCTGGAGAGACATGACTTCGCAAGGAGATACTCAGAAAACGAGCCGATAGGGGTATCTGAGTTTCTTTACCCTCTCGCTCAGGCTTACGATTCCGTAGTGGTTAAGGCAGATGTGGAAATTGGCGGCGACGATCAGTTCTTCAATCTCGTCGTCGGTAGAAAGATTCAAGAGGAATACGGACTCGAGGCTCAGGCGATTCTCACCGTTCCTCTCATTGAAGGCACTGACGGTAGACTCAAAATGTCGAAGAGTTACGACAACTACATAGCTTTTGAGGACTCTCCGAGGGATATGTTTGGAAAGGTCATGTCCATTCCCGATTCTTTGATGATGAAGTATTTCAGACTGCTTACCGATAAGAGCGATGCCGAACTTGCGGAATATGACAAAGAACTTCTGAATAAGGCAGTGAATCCGCGAGATATAAAATTGGCACTTGGAATTGAGATCACATCGCAGTTCTATGGGAGAGAGACGGCGCTGAATGCTGAAAGAGAATTTGTAAACATATTCCGAAATAAAGAGCTTCCAGAAGAGATGCCGGAAATAAAACTTTCCGCAGAGAGTATTTCAATTGTCGATCTTCTCGTTTCTCATGCTAATATTTCATCAAGAAGTGAAGCAAGAAGATTGATAGATCAGGGCGGAGTGAGAGTAAACGACGAAGTTCTCGACGATATTCATTCCGTTGTAGATGTTTCCGATGGAGATGTTCTGAGAATCGGAAAAAAGCGTTTCTATCGCCTTGTTAAGTGCTGAATACTCTTGAATATAGACGTATTTTTACTGTATAATAAACTCGTAGTCTGCGAAGAAAATGACAACATTTTGAAAGGGGGTAGGATCCATGAAGAAGCTTTCTATACTGGCGCTAGTCGTTGTTACCTTCGCGAGCCTGACGTTGGGTGTCGAGTACAGCGATTTGTCAGAGTATCACTGGGCCTACGATAGCGTTATTAAGACGACAGCCGGTGGATTGTTCATTGGTTTCCCCGATGGCACATTCAGAGGTAGTGAAGATGTTACTCGTTACCAGCTGGCTATGACTCTTGCCAGGTTTATGGATTATTCTGATGCCGGGGATGCTAAGCTCCAAGAAGTAGTCTTTTCACTCACTAAGAAAGTCGCAGGACTTTCCTTGGAGATCTCTGACAACAAGAAGAATTTGGTTGATTTAACGGCGGAACTGAGGGCTCTTGAAGCAACGGTCGCATCTCTGAAGCAAAGTGGAATGACCGGGGACTATGTGTCGTTGAAAACCTTCGATGACGCAATCGCATTCCTTTACGATGAGATCGACAGACTCTCCGCGGAAGCGGTAAGCGCAAATGACGGAATTGTGCTCATTAACGAGAAGTTAAGCTCGCTGAGTGGAGTTCCCTCGGACATCGAATCTCTAAAGAACAGGGCAACCGATCTTGAAGTAACTGTGAAACTTCTTGGACAGGCCATTGCCAACCTCAAGAAAGATGAGAACGAACAGAATGATGTGGTTGCAGCGCTTGGTTCGAGACTCGATGTTACTGAGAATGTTATAAACAGCTTGACTGCTGATCTTTTCACACTTAGGAGAGGAATGGTCACTAAGGCTGATCTAGCCGATCTTGAGTCCAAACTGTCTGGTGAAATGCCTGATCTTGAGCCTTATGTGACCAATGAGGAGTTAAACGACAAGCTTTCTCTTATGTACACCAGGATCCTCATGATTCAGGACAGCATTGCCAAGATGCCCGAAGTCAAGTATTACGACACTGAAATTGAAGAGATTGAAGTAGCGCTGTTTGGTATCGACGAGACCATGGAAGTTCTCTTTGATCAAGTTGACCTGAATATTGCGAGACTTGATTCTCTGGACAACCAGCTTTCTGAATTGAAGACTGAGCTTTCAACAAAGGCTTCGACCGGTGACGTAGATACTCTGAAAGGCAGAGTCACTGATCTTGAAGTACTATCCAAGATGTTGAGCAACGCTTTAATTGCTGCTAATCAGAGAATCTCCGAGCTGAATTATGTGACTCCCGATCAGCTTGCTGCCAAAATGAATTTCCTTTACAAGAAGCTTGGGCTGACAGAAGAGAAGTTGAAAGCAGAGATCAATATTCTGGCTGACGAAGTTAGCCTGGTGAAGGATGAAGTAGCTGGCAATTACGAAATGCTGGAAGTTGCATTCGATCAGATCGATGCAAACATCGCAGTTCTTGATGATCATGCCGATCTGATTGCCTCCCTCGAAGGTAGAACGGGCACTCTTGAGGGTAAGGTTGGAGTTCTCGAGGAAGAAGTCGACAGCCTGAAGAGCATTACCAACACAATGGCCATTCAGATGTTCAAGCTCGACAGAAACAAGGCTGACAAAACTGCTCTTGCAGCTGCAGAAACGAGGATCTCTGCGCTTGAAGAGAACGACGTGGCCTTGGAAAGCAAGATATCGGCTCTGGAAGAGACACAGAAGCAAAACGTTATCAATACAAATGCAGCGATTATTCTTTCTTTTGTGGCACTTGCATTTGGAGCGGTAGGGTTAATCCTGAAATGATCTCTCTATGCAACTTAGCAACGCATGTGTTTGCTTTTGTTACATGAAATGTGGTATATTTACGTTATGCGCATCACCAAAAACCAAAAACACTCTTATAAAGGGGGTAAGTGTGCATGAAGAAGCTTGTTGGAATCTTAGTGGTACTTCTGGCCATCTCGGTTGCTTTCTCTGCTACAGTAACTCTGAATCCCTACTTGACAGGAACACTGTGGGGGCATGTAGAACTCGATAAGGACGGTCTGGACACAGATCTGGGCTTCACTCTTGAGGGAATCGGTTTCGGAGCGTCTGCAGATGTCGATGGTCTGACCTTTAGTTTAGACATCGACCTTGCTGGAGGAGCAGTAACTCTCAACTCTTTCACGGTCGAGAACGACAAGGCCGCCGCCAGCTGGTACGAGGCAAAGTCTTTTGCGGATGACCTCGGTTACGGTCTTAACTGGTTCTCTTATTATGGCATGACAAAGGGAACCACTTTCGTTCTGAATCTAAAGGAACTTGGTCTTCAGGTTGCCACTCAGGAACTTGACCTGTTGGGTGCAAGCGATAGGATAGCTCTTAGAGGAGCATGGGATATTTTCTCCTTCTCTGCGCAGACCGGCCTAAATGCACTTAAGTGGAGCGGCGATATAATCCTTGAGGCAGCTCTGGTACCTTTCAGTGGCCTAACGATTAAGGGCGGCGTCAGTGCAAGCGACCTTACGGGAACTCCAGTCTTCAATTACGTAGTCGATGTCGATTACGTTCTTGATGTCGGTCTTCTGACTCTGAACCCATATGCTAGATACTCCGATACTCTTGGTCAGTGGGTCGGTCTAAACGTTGGATATGCAATAGGTGTTCTAGCTATTGATGCAAACGTGGAATACGACATCGCTGCAAATGCTCTTGGTGCATGGATACAGCCCGTCATTTCCAAAGATGGAATCGGCTATGCGGGAGTCAAGTTTGTGTATAACTACGACTTC
Organism: Mesotoga infera; assembly: GCA_011045915.1. Taxonomy (NCBI): domain Bacteria; kingdom Thermotogati; phylum Thermotogota; class Thermotogae; order Kosmotogales; family Kosmotogaceae; genus Mesotoga; species Mesotoga infera. The sequence goes on along the minus strand of DSBT01000121.1, from coordinate 26,782 downwards.
GCAACGCCGGCACAGACAATGGAGCTGGGCTTCCTGGTTAAGTCTCTCGGTTGGGCAGCAGGTCCTGTCAGTCTCGACGTCTTCGTCGGTTCAGGCGATTTCAGAACAAAGGATGATGTATACCAGTCAGGTTTTGGATATGAAATTCTCACTGATGTTCTTGCCGACTGGACAAACATATCTGCTTATGCAGAAGCTGGTTTGTCACTCGAGATGGGCGGATTCAAGCCGACAATCGGCGCCAGTGGCGGATACTACATCAAGGACTCAGCATCTGCGCTCAACGTGAACCTGAGCTTCCCAGTTCTTGATCTCATTACTTTCACGGCAAACGTTGATATTCTCCCCGCAGTTGACTGGTCAGTTGGACTTTACTTCTCCAAGACATTCTGATTCAGTTAGTATATGAGCCGGCCCACTTGGGCCGGTTTTTTTTGAGGTGAGAGAATGAGGGGAATATATATATTTCTGGGTAATCTCTTAATGATCATTGCGGTGGTAATAGCACTTCTGTTTGGCGGGGGAGAGGTTGTAAACTCCTTGCTTGAAGGAAAGAGTATCGATATGGAGATTATGGACTTTCTATTCCCCATTGCGTTGTTCATAACCGGATTCTTCCTTCAATATTGTGCACTGGCAAAGAGGATTGCTCTTCCAATATTTGAAGAACTATTGCTTGCCGGTACTCTAGTTCTCTATATTCGAGAAAGTCTTGCAGGCGGTTTCACCTGGTGGCTAATTCCTTTGAGAGACTATATACCATCTTCGATGATGTTTACGATCATCGGGTATTTGCTGCCGGGGATAATTGTCTTCGTCATGGCCGCTCTGATTGTGCTTATGATAATGGTGTCAGGAGACAAAGAAAAAGATTAGACCGGGCACTCCCTGTAACTTGATTTACTATTCAATAGGGCTCACCATGACAGAGCGTATGCACATAGGCCATTGCTGAAGCCTCTCCTGTAATCTATATTAAAGAATGTTGCTGCGGCCCTGTCTTGCAGGGAGGTATTGGAAGTTCTCGGACCGTTGTTCGTGATAATCGCATTTGAGAAACATCTGAGAGTAGCCTTAGTCGTGATGAACCAGTAGATCCGGCATCGTTCATTGAAGAGAGATGGCCCCTTAAGCGGGGGAAGTATAGCTGCATACTAGTATGAGTTGTTCGACAGCAGCATTTGGAGTGTTTTGTCACTTGCAGTTTCGATCCTGTCAATTGCTCTGCCTACTCCCTTTGCCTTTAATGCTGCCCCGCAAGTCATCTTTTTTTCTTGACAATACAGGAGGACTTGAGACGGTAGTGAATATGTTCGGCTACAAGCCTGCAAGTTAGTGAAGGTTCCTTCACCCCGGACTTCTCTGCAGTCTTTCCGGCGTTCAGCTGCAAGGTTGCAAGATGGTGTAGGGACAACCAAAAACCAGAAGTCAGAACAGATACGATAACTCTTGAACTTATCTTTCGGCGCCAGGATCTTCCTGTCATTTTCTCTTCTGGGTAGAAAATACTAGCAAGATAATGCTCACTTAATATAGAAGCGGGTCAGATGACCCGCTCAATAGGTTCAATCTACTAGCTTCTTAGGTTTAGTAGCCTAGAGATCTGGGATCGAGAGCATCTCTCAGTGCGTCGCCAAGAAGGTTAAATCCCATTACTACAATGAATATGAAGATACCCGGTATAAGAAGCCATGGGGCTTCAGTCATTGCCTTAATACTCTGTGCCTGCGACAGCATAAGCCCCCAACTTGCCGAGGGCTCAGTTATCCCGAGACCCAGAAAACTCAACCCTGCTTCGCCGAGAATGTATCCGGGGATTGAAAGCGTTGCTGCAACGATAATATACGTTGCAGTGTTCGGAATTATATGCCTTAGAATCACACGGGTGGACGGATAACCCATTGCCACTGCTGCCTGCACAAACTCTGTCTCTTTGAGACCCAGGACCATTCCACGGATAACCCTCGACATTCCCGGCCATCCTATAAAACTTAGAATGACAACTATCAAGAGATAAGTCATATGCGAGGGAATACTCGTCGGCAGAACGGCTCTAAGCGAGATTAACAGGTAAAAACTCGGTATTGACATCAGAACCTCGGTTACCCTCATAAGAATTTCATCAGTTATACCTCCAAAGTATCCTGCAGCACCTCCAATTGAAAGACCTAGAGAGAAGGTGATCATGATAGCAAGTAGTCCGATACTCATGGAGATTCTAGAGCCGGCCAGAATTCTCGAAAAGACGTCTCTTCCATATCTGTCGGCGCCGAACAAAAGAAGCTTGGATGGCTGATCCGTACCAAATAGATGTATGTTAGTAGGGAACAACCACAAAAGCTTGTACTCCCAGGACTTCGCAAAGAACTTCACTGGATACTTGACAGTTTCATATTCTCTTATTTCCGGCTCTATAATGACACCAAGCAAATTTGGTGAGATTTCGAGTTCTCCAAGGAACTCAGTTGCAAGTTCAACATCCCCGCCATCGGCGTCGATCACTTCATTATATATGCTGATCGCTTCCAGAACAATATCCTTGATTTCATCTTCCTTCTGCGCAAAAACCCTGTGGAGGGATCGCTCAGTTACAACTTTGACCGGTGGCCCGATCTTCTGAAGTTCCCTGAACCTGCTCGGACTCAGGGAGTCTATTGTGGTTCTATTTGTAGTCTCACTAACTAATTGCCTCTCGAAAAGCTCAAGTTCATTCAATTTGATATTCTGGATGATCGAGTAATCTGGTTGACCGAGATTGGCCCTGTTGCCTTCCGCGTCAAGAGCGTATCTGACGGTTTTTATCGTCAGAAATATTTCGATAACTCCATCTTCGCCCTTTCTGAAAAGCATTTCCTCTCCTGTCGATCTGTCTAGGGCGGAAATTGAGCCTATAGAGACGCCTTCAACAAATGTCGTTCTGTATGTCTCTGGATCTCTCTCCATAACCCAGGCGTAAATGTAGGGTGCTGTAAGCTTCCCCTCTTCGTCAGTCCAATGTACTCTCGAAGGTGGAGCGTAAGAAAGCCCCTGTGTCTGTTCATAAGGACTGTTGGGTGAAAGAAAATCCGCCAGCAGCGCGATTATGTACATGATTATCAGAATCCAGAGAGAAACCATTCCGAGCTTATGCTTTCTAAGTGCCCTCCAGACAAGCTGCCATCGGCTCATGTACTTGACTTCGAAGAGATCTTCTTTGTTGACTTCTGCACTCTGCAATGTATTTTTATCTATAATTGTTTTCTTCTTCATGTCACACCCCTCAGCTCAGTCTATACCGAATTCTGGGATCGACCCAGGCGAGCAGAAGATCAGCCAGAAGATTGCCTATTACCAGGAGGACAGCAGAGAGGAGCAATGTGGCCATGACAAGGAAGAGGTCCTGAGCATTCAAGGCTTCAATGACAAGTCTTCCCATTCCAGGCCAGCCAAAAACCGTCTCTGTAAGAACAGCGCCTCCGAGCAAGCCGGAAAGGGCATATCCAAACATCGTTACAATAGGATTGATCGCATTTCGAACGGCGTGTTTATAAATCACATTTTTCTCTGGCATCCCCTTTGCCCTGGCGAAGAGAACATAGTCCTGTCTCAACTGGTCAAGCAGTTGGCCTCTCATCTGTCTCATAAGCCCAGCCAGTCCAGAAGTTCCCAGTGTGACCATAGGTCCGACCACATGCCAGAGATAATCACCGATCTTTCCTATGACGTTCATATCGTTGAAGTTTTGAGAGATTATCCCCCCAATTGGGAACCACCCCGTTTTCGCGGCCATGAAGAGCCAGAGCAGAGCAAAAAAGAAATTAGGAATAGAAATTCCAATGAACGCAAGGAAGGAAAAAGCCTGATCACTTGGCGAGTATTGATGAAGGGCCGAGTAAATTCCGAGAGGAATGCCGATTCCCCAGGTGAAAATCAATGTGCTTATACTTAGTAACAATGTTGCTCCAAGTCTTCTCCAAACGAGTTCAAAAACCGGAATCCTGTAACTAAAAGAGTATCCGAAGTTGCCTGTAAGAACATTGCCCAACCACTTGAAATACTGCACGAAGACATTTCGATCAAGCCCAAATTGACTTTCAAGAACCGTTATCTGATCCTTTGAAATTGAAGGGTTCAATCTATAAGCATCCAAAAAATCGCCAGGGGCAGCGGATATAATCATGAAGGCCAGTATGGAGACTCCGAGCAGAACTGGAATTGCCAGAATCAGCCTCCTAACTATATATTTCAGCACCTTATTCCCTCCTCAAAACTCTCTAAGACTCTTATTATACAAAAGCGGGAGGGAAGCCCTCCCGCGTCGAAAATCAAGATGTTACTCTTTCCACCAGCCTTCCAGCTGGAAGAGCAGGCCAGTTGCAGGTGTTAGTTTTTCGACTGGCATTTTGATGTTGTTCTTGTAGACATAAAGGAAGTTCTGTGCCATTGTGAAGACTACCGGCTGATACTCGGCAAACAGCATCTGGAATTCCGCAAACAAGTCATATCTGTCCTGATCAACAACGGCAGACGTCTGGAGTCTGTAGATCTCGTCTACTCTCTTTTCCCAATCGGGAAGAATGTAGATGTCTTCCGTTATGTGGTCATCAGGATTGTAGTCCGGAGGATAGTTCCAGAAATGCAGACCGCCGTCAAGCCTGTACACGTTCCAGCCAGTTCCGGGGTCAACACTGCCTGTAAGGCCAATAACAACAGCTTCGTAAGTAGCGTCTAGAAGCTTTCCTACTACAGTATTGAAATCGATAGGTCTGAAATTTACCTTTATTCCAAGTTTGGCAGCCCCATCGACGATTATGTTGCTTATAGCCTCTCTGACTACGTTTCCGGCATTGGTTATGAGTTCGAACTCAACCGGGTTTCCACTTGCATCGACACAGGTTCCATCAGGAAGCCAATCGAAGCCGCCTCTCCTGAGCTCAAGTCTTGCTCTGGTAATTGAGTACTTGTAGGCAAACTGCTCGATTTCAGGGTTGTAGAAACCGCTCGATGGAGATACCGGCCCATACAGAGGAGAACCAAGTCCATTGTAGAGGGACTCTATGATGGCGTCTCTATCCATAGCATAGACAAAAGCCCTTCTGAATCCATCGTTTCTGAACCATTCATTTTTGATCGGATCTGTCGTGTTGAAGTTGAACGTCACGAACTGAGAACCGAGAGCCGGTCCACCTACCCCAGTTATCCAGCCCTTCTCCGCTGCCATTTCTGCAAGTCTTGGGAACTGCTCTGCGGTAGGTCCGTAAAGATCGATTTCGCCAGCCTCAAATCTGAGAAGAGATGTGTTCTGGTCTGCGAGGAGTTCATAGTTCAGCTTATCAAAATAGGGCAGCTGCACGCCGTTTCCATCGACCTTCCAGTAATATGGATTTCTCTCGAAAACGATTCTGACGCCTTCGACGTAATCGGTAATAACAAAAGGTCCCATTCCGACTAGCTTATCGAAGTCTGCGATTGTCCAAAACTCCGGATAAGTGCCGTTGGCAACGACTTCTTCTAGAATGTGCTTCGGCATTATCGGACGGAAGCCAATCTGTCTTAGAGCAGTGACCTGAGGCACTGTCCAGGTGAAGGAGATCGTTGTGTCATCGACGATCTCGACCACTGGAAGCTGATCGTTTGAATCGAGATAGGATCCGTTTCCGTTCGCCGTGTTCTCGGGAATGAATGACACATCGACAAACGTCCAGTAGACGTCATCGATAGTGAATGGAGCTCCGTCTGACCATTGAATACCTTCTCTTATTTGCACGAAGAAGGTCAGTCCATCGTCAGAGAACCACCAGTCTTTTGCCAGACCAGGGAGCGTTGGCATACCGCCCTCGTCGGCTTCGATGAGAGTTGCAAGCGTGAATCCGAGAGGATCGGTTGAACTGGTTTCCTGTGCCCAGTCATAGTTAAATGTCTTTGGATCTCCCAAGCCCCAGTAATAGAAAGTACCTCCGGGCTCGCCGTTCCATGTCTCTTCTACGTGATACTCTGGGGCTGCAAAGAGTAATCCTGCAGCTATGAGTACTACGAGAAGCACTAAGAGTTTCTTCATTTACTTTCCCCTCCTTGTTCATGAGATGTGGAATAAAGATGGCACGCAACATAATGATTCTCATCCGCCTTGAACATGGGCGGATATTCCTTGGTACAAATATCCATCCTGTACTTGCATCTTGGATTGAAGAAACAGCCCGCCGGTCTGTTTATCGGACTTGGTACCTGGCCGCCGACAAGATCTTTGCGATTCCGCTTCTTCTTCGGATCGGGTATTGGAGCCGCAGCAAGAAGCGCTTTAGTGTAAGGGTGCAATGGATCTTTGAAAATCGACTCGCTGTTGCCCTGTTCTACGATCCTGCCAAGGTACATTACAGAGACGTCTTGCGATATAAATCTTACTAGAGAAAGGTTATGAGAGATGAAAACATAACCTGCATTGAGCTGCTCCTGCAGTTTTTCAAAGAGATTGACTATCTGAGCTTGAACGGAAACGTCTAAGGCAGAAGTCGGCTCATCGAGAACGATGAGATCGGGGTTTACACTGATAGCCCTTGCAACGGCTATTCTCTGCCTCTGACCACCGCTGAACTGGTGCGGATATCTATCCACGTGATATGGCTTAAGACCGACTTGTACAAGCAGTTCCTTCACCATTTCAACTGCTTCGTCAAGGTCTTTGGCAAGTTTGTGAAAAAGAAGCGGTTCAGTTAACATCTGCCCAACTGTCATCCTTGGATTCAGAGAGGACATTGGGTCCTGAAATACTATCTGTGCCTTTTTCCTGAGAAGCTTCTTCTTGTGATCTGACTTATCAAATAGAACATCGATTGCCTTGGAAGAGTCCTTATTGACCCTATTGTAGATCTCGTACATCTTCTTTTCGAAAGGTTCAAAATCAACTCCGCCACCGTTATTAAATTTATCCGTATCGAAATACTTCTCTTTCAAATACTGTTTTGCCCTTCGCTTCTTCATGAAGTAGAAAGTGGTATCTTCTTCATCAATGAGCATCTCTCCATCAGTCACTTCATGTAGACGAATAATCGATTTGCCGATTGTTGTCTTTCCACATCCCGACTCTCCGACGATTCCTATGGTCTTGCCCCTGTCAACTGAGAAGGATACATCGTCAACGGCTTTGACAAAACCCACGACTCTCTCTATAAGGAAGCCTTGCTTGATCGGGAAGTACTTCTTCAGATTTCTAATTTCAAGAAGCTTCATTCTTGAGCCTCCTTGACCAGCAGTACTTTGTTAGTGATTGGATTCCAGCATCTGACGAAATGATTATCCTTCATTTGCTCAAGCTGTGGCATCTCTTTGTAGCATTTGTCTGTTGCTCTTGAGCACCTTGGAAGGAATGGGCATAGCACGGGTGGATTCAACATTACTGGCGGCTGGCCAGGAATAGGAAGGAGTTGATCTTGTTTTATATCGAGTCTTGGTATGCATTCGAGTAGCGCAAATGTGTATGGATTCATCGGACTGTCAAAGATTTCGAGAGAGTCGGCCATCTCCATTTGATAACTTCCATACATAACACTGATTTTCGTAGCTATTTCGGCAATAACAGCCAGATCGTGCGTGATGAAAATCATGCTGCTGTTGAATTGTTCCTGAAGATCCTTCATCAGTTCTAAAATCTGAGCTTGAACTGTCACGTCTAGAGCTGTTGAAGGCTCATCGGCAACCAGGATTTCAGGATCGCACGACAGCGCTATCGCTATTACTACCCTCTGGCGCTGTCCCCCGGACAGTTGAAAGGGATAATCATCGATACGTTCGGAAGGCTTAGGAATTCCCACCTGTTCGAGAAGCTTTATTGATCGTTCTCTTGCTTCCTCTTCGGTAACTTTCTTGTGATGGACAATGGTCTCTATCATCTGATTACCAACCGTGTACATCGGGTCAAGCGAAGTCATTGGGTCCTGAAAGATCATTCCTATGTGTTTTCCCCTGACTCTGGAGAAACTATCTTTCGGAAGTTTTGCCAAGTCAATATAATCCTTTTCACCGCCCTTACTGAATTCGTCGGTTAAAAAGAGAATCTCGCCACCAGCAATGAAGCCTGGGTTATCAACCATCCCGGCAACTGTTTTCACAGTTACACTCTTACCAGAACCGGTCTCTCCAACTATTCCCAAGACCTCATCTCGATAAAGATCGAAAGAGACATCTTGAACGGCCTTAACAACTCCCTCGGCCATATTGAAGTGAGTAGAGAGGTTTTTTACCGAAAGGATTGGCCTTTCCTGCAACCAAATCACCTCATATTCATTTTTTCGAATTATCACCCACGGAGTTAAGTAAACGCTTACTGTATAATTATTACATATATTTGCACATAATATCAAGTGGCCGGGGGCGATGTATGTTAGAAGCAGTAAGGGAAATATGGTTTGGAGAAGGTACTACCTACATCAAGATATGTTACGGTAATGTGTATGTTGATGGAGAAGCAGGACAAATTGGAGATCGTGGAAAAGTTGACGGACTGGATATCTTGTCAGTAAGTGAGTCGAATAATGAGATTCTTATCAAAGTAGATGGAATAATAGATAAGGATAGAGGTGAATCGGTGGAAATCAAGATCGATGAGACGAGGAGACGGGACATCTCGCAGCAGCACACTGCGCAGCACCTGTTATCGGCAGTATTTCTTCGAGAACTGGATGCCGAAACCGTTGGGTTTCAGATGGGGGAAGAACACACTACAATCGATCTTTCTCTTGGAATCCTCAAGGATGATATGATCGATAATGTCGAGAGGACCTGCAATGAACTTATCAGTGATAATCTTCAGGTAAGAAGATTCATCGCGAAGAAACCTGAGCTTGAGAGATTGGACCTTAGAAAAGAAGTCAAACGCGAGATCGCGGAGAGTGGGAGAGAGATAACACTTGTCGAAATAGATGGAGTAGATTTGAATGCTTGTTCAGGTCTTCATGTTGAAAGCACCGGGCGAATAAGGCTGCTGAAGATCTTGAAACGTGAGAAGGTAAAGGGGGAGTTGACCAGAATCTATTTCGTGGCAGGTGATAGAGCCGTAAGAGACTATATTGCGAAGCATGATCTAATCACTGAGTCGGCCCTCTCCTTGACATGTAGCTACTCGGATTTGCCGAATCGAGTGGAATCGCTTCTCTATGAAGCTAAAAAGGGCAATTCGGCAGTCAAGAATCTTTCCGAAAGATTAGCAATTTATATTGCCAAAGAGATAGATGAATCTAAGTCTAAAGTGACGTTTCTTGAGGATGAAGAGAGCGTCCTGGCAGCTGTTCCAAGATTTGTTGCGTTAGAAAGGTATCTCATTGTTGGTAAGGCAAGAGACAAAATCCTTCTATATGGTAAAGGAACGGACTGCAAAGAAGTTCTAAACAGAGTAAAAGAAGAGTTTGATGTAAAAGGCGGCTCTGGAAGAGAAAGGGGACAGTTTGTTTTCGAAGGTGATTATTCGGTAATAAAGGAACTGATTCTGAAGAGCTTTGGATAATTCAGAGAAGTTGGTGAGCATTTTGAAGGCAAGAGTACCTCCCAATAGTATTGAATCGGAAGAAGCAGTAATAGGGAGCATCCTTATAGATCCAGATGTTGTTCCCGACGTAATGGAGCTTCTCACTAGTAGAGACTTCTACTCCCGAAAGAACCAGCTTGTGTTTTCCGTTATGGAGAAGCTTTTTGATGAAGGAAGTCCAGTAGACATAGTTTCGATTACTGAAAGGCTGAGAACCGGTGGAGCCCTTGAAGAAGTCGGAGGCGAGGTAGAACTTGCAAAACTTGCCGATGTCGTTCCCACTTCAGCCAACTTCTTCTACTATGGTAAGACTGTGAAGGAAAAGTCACTTCTGCGCTCCCTCATTTCGGCAGCTAGCTCTATTGTCGAAAACGCTTACGAAGGTGAAGAGACCGACGACATTTTAGATAGTGCTGAGAAAGCGATATTCCAGATCACGGAGGCGCAGATTTCGAAGACTTACCAGCATATTGGAAAAATAATGCACGAGCTTTTCCATAATCTGGAAAGACTGAAGGAAAACGCCGTTACTGGAAGGATTACCGGTATTGCCAGTGGTTACAGACGGCTTGACGAAGTTACTACTGGGTTTCGACCCTCCGATCTTGTCATTGTTGCCGCTCGACCGTCTATGGGAAAGACTGCTTTTGCGTTAAGTATGGCAAGCAACATGGCTTTGAAATTCCAGTTGCCTGTGGCAGTCTTCTGTCTGGAAATGTCTAAAGAACAGCTTGCTCAACGACTTTTGTGCAATGTGACAAACTTCGAGCTATCGCGGCTCAGGGCGGGAGATATCGGTAATGAAGAGTGGAAACGCTTGACAAATGGAGCCAGCACCCTGCAAACGGCCCCTATCATAATCGACGATGAACCTTCGCTGGACCCTAGATCACTTAGAGCCAAGGCAAGAAGGATAAAGATGGAGCACAATGTTCAGGTTCTCTTTGTAGATTATTTACAGCTGATGCATACAAAGGGCAGATCTGATAATCGGCAGCAGGAGATTTCGGAGATTTCTAGATCTATGAAACTGCTTGCTAGAGAGTTGAATATTACTGTAGTAGCTCTTTCTCAGCTTTCGAGGGCTGTGGAGCAAAGAGAGGACAAGATGCCCCGCTTGAGCGATCTCAGAGAATCCGGCGCCATAGAACAGGATGCTGACACCGTGATGTTTCTTTATAGAGAAGACTACTACAAAGATAAAAGCGAGGTAAGTGATTCGCCGCAAGTTACGAAGGTAATAATTGGAAAACAGAGAAATGGTCCCGTCGGGACTATCGAGCTGATGTTTCACCCGAAGACGGCCACATTCTATGATAAAGCGTTCGAGGCAAATCGATGATCGAAGCTCTGAATTTGACCAGGAGTTTCGGAAACCTCCGCGCTGTTGACCGGCTTAATCTAAACATTCCCTCCGGTGAGATCTACGGTTTTCTAGGACCTAATGGAGCTGGAAAGACAACGACCATTAAGATGCTCACCGGGGTAATTGCTCCGAGTTCAGGAAAGATCAAAATAGCCGGATTGGATATTGAGAGAAACAAAATGGAAATAAAGAGGTTGATCTCTGTTGTTCCTGATGAACCTAAGATGTATGACAACTTGAAAGGCGTCGAGTTTGTCAAATTCATAATTGACATTTACCGTCTTCCTCCAAAAGAGACTATGTCGAAGCTTATGGACATTGCCGATGCCTTCAAGATCGACTACCTCGGAAAATACATAGGCGATTATTCGCACGGAATGAAACAGAAGCTGATGGTTGCCATTGCCCTTATGAGAGAGCCAGCCGTTATCTTTCTCGATGAACCCACTGTGGGTCTTGATGCGTCAAGTGCGGGCAAATTAAAGGCCTGGTTGAGAAACATGGCCGATAGGGGAACGACCGTTTTCGTGACAACTCACGTGCTTGAGGTTGCCGAGAAGATGTGTGACAGGATAGGAATCATTGATAGAGGAAGGCTCATTGCCGAGGGGACACTTTCAGCCCTGAGAGAGGATTTTGGAAGTGTTGAATCCACTCTTGAAGAGCTTTTTCTTGATATTACGGGCGACAGCAGCATAGAGGCTTTGGTTAAGAGCTTACAGGAGGGAACGTGAAGAGAGTGATGATCCTCCTTCAGGAGGTTCTCATTGGCTTTCTGGCGGTTTCCGTCTTGTTTTTCTGGGGTCCCTCTCTATCAAAGGGCTTGCTGCTCTTCACAATCTTGCTGGGAGTCATAGTATATAGACCGCAGTTCGAAAGAAAGATCGAATCTACGTACGCTTTGTCCAGAATCGTTAGAGGAATTTTGAAGAAGCCGTGTACTCTGATTTTGGCAACTGTGATTCTGGCCGATCAGAACAGGAACTTGCAGTCAGCGCTTGGAATTATCTCCTCCTATGCTCTTATTGCTTCAATTGCTTCGATTTCTTTCCTGGTATTTAGGAAAATAAGAGAGCTCCGGGAGAGACTAATTGCTGTCTCACTTGCTGGCGCTATGCTTCTTTCGGGCTGGCTGTTCCCGACGGCCTTCACTCTTCCATTTTTTGCAAACATTTACCTTCCTTCTTTCTGGCTGTTCGAAATTGCATCGGGCGATTTGTTTGCCTTTCTGCTTGTCGGTGTTCTTTCTTTGTGGCTGTTTAGACTCAGGCATCGATTCGACAGAAAGGATTAGTATTACGATCAAAAACATAGCCTTAACTATAGTTGATCTTTTCGGTAGTAAAATCATTATGAGAGAAAATGTTGAAGGGAGCTGAAAAGAGATGCAGATTTCACTTGATCAATTCTTAGGAGCGATAATGTCGAGAGTAGATAATCTAGAGGCGACTATAGATGATCTAAGGCTTAGAACTAACATAGCTATGCGTTTGGTGAAGGCAACGTTGCCAGAGCTTACAAGGGAAGATGTCGAGAAGGCAGTGAGTGAAGAGCTCGAGGTCACGAAGAACGCTGGAATGATGGAAGAAAGCGATGAGATTGAGGAGATTTCCTCGAAGCTAACCGAAAGCATTTTTGGTTGGTTAGAAGGAGATGTAACCGAGCTCAAGGAAAAAATGGATGCCTACAAGAAGAGGCTTCAAGAGGCTATGGAAGCTGAGAAAAGCAAAGTCATCGATGTTGCGCCCGCAGGCTTTGTAAACCAGCTTGGTCAGGAAAAGGGACAGAAGAAAGGCAAGATAGTATTCTAGTTTTTAGATGGCTGGGGCACTGCGGCGCCTCAGCTTTCAATATATCCCATCAGAAGCTTCAAGGTATTTTCCAAAGCTCTGCAATGAGTCCTTTCATAACCATGGGATGCTTCAACTCCCGGGCCAACAAGTCCAAATTTGACGTCGTACCCAGCTCTAAGAGATGCTTCCACATCAGATCCGTAGAAAGGATATATATCGACTGAATAATCGGCGCCGACTCTTTTTGCTGTTTCGATCAAATTCCTTACAACGGAACTATCGTAAGGACCGCCTGAATCCTTAGCGCATATAGAAACTACGAATTCGTCAGTCTTCAAAGTATCACCTATCGCGCCCATATCGACCGAAATGATCTCTTCACAGTCCTCAGGCATTGCTGCGGAGGCTCCGTGACCTACCTCTTCATAGTTTGAGAAGAAGAGATATGTCTTTCTTACAAGAGTCAGCTCGCCGGAGGAGGCCCTTCTTGCCAGATCAAGTAAAACGGCCACGCTCGCTTTGTCATCCAGATGCCTTGATTTCACAAAACCATTTTCGGTCACAGTCACTCTGGGATCGAATGAGATAAAATCGCCTGCTTCTATTCCCAGTTTTCGAAGTGCTTTGTCGTCTTTAACTTCTTCATCGACACGAATCTCCATATTAGAGATCTTCCGCTCAAGTGTTCGAGCATTTTCGAAGACGTGAACTGAAGGTGAAATCGACTGAATGGTACCTGTAAAGGATTTGCCGAATTTTGTGTGAACGATGCAGTTCTCGTTTTCTATGCTGTTCATAGTGAAACCACCGATATTCGTGATCTCAAGCCGCCCGTTTGGCTTCAAAGACTTCACCATTGCTCCAAGAGTGTCTACGTGAGCTGCCAACACTATCGGTCTTTTCTGCCCGCCTATCTCGACGACAAGAGCACCTTTTCTTGTTCTTCGTGGATTGAGTCCCATTCCTCGCAGTTCAGAATCCAGATAAGTAATTATCGCATCGGTGAAACCGGAAGGACTAGGTATCTTGGCTAGATGCACTAGTTTTTCTACAAGAAACTGCTCCGAGTAATTCAAAGAACTCCCCCCATTTCTATCTGAGCATTCCTCTGACAATCATGTCAGTTGCCTCTTCTTCACTCAAACCCTTGGACATCAATGTCTCCATCTGCTTTACGTTTACTCTTCCGATCGAAGCTTCGTGAGTAAGCTCGGCCTTCTCATTTGTGACGTACAACTCGGGAACCGTTCCGACTTCTACGGAGTCACCTTTGATGATCTCGTTGCATTCTATGTGTCCTCTTGAGAAAGGTGCATTTCCATAGGCTTTGTTGATAATCTTGGCCCTGCTTCTGTCGGTAGCAAATACAGTGGTCTTTGCTATTCCAGAAGAGCCCTCGCCATTCAGATAGAGTTCTTCATCTATTTCGAGATAGTCATCTTCACGCTCATAAACCTTGGATTCTATATGAGCCGATGCATATTTCTCAAGAGAAACATTCATCTTCACGAAAAGCTTTCCGACCCTGGTCTTTGTCAGATAAAAAAGGTTCTGAAAGGTACCACCCTCTCTGACGACTGTATTATATGTCGCCTTGACGGTTACACCGCCATCCTTGCTGTGCATGTGCGTGTCTTCGTACAACATTTCGGAGTGTTTTCCAACATCTGTATCGGCGACCATGGAGTGAGTAAAGTTCACGCCGCTTGGAAAGACGCAGTGAGAAATGAATTTCGCCTTAGCTCTGTCTCCCAAATGATTATGAATGAGAATCTCCTGAGTTCCTTCTGGCTTCAAGTAACCAGTGCAGAGATGTATTGGATTATCTATAACTGTGCCATCATCGATGTCAATCCAAATCTCTACTCCGTTGTCCAGTTCTTCTGCCCTCACATGCACACCATCCACCGTGTTTCTGCCAATCACTTTATTACCGCTAACAATGATTGATACAATATCCTTCCTCAAGAAATCAGAGACATTACCGCCTGATTTCTCATACTCATTGGCAATTGCTTTGAATTCTCTTTCGTAGTTCGATTCAATCATTTGGAAGACCGCCTTCCTTAACCGGCTCATTAATGTGCTGACAGCTGTCACAGAGTTTTCTGTAAAAACTCACTATTTCTTCCGGTTCACCGGAAGCAAGTATTCTGCCTCCACAAAGTAGGTAGGCTTCGTCCGCCATCCTGGCGATTTCCTCCCGGTGGGTGATGATTATGACTATGGAGCCTTTATCGCTAAGTCTTTCGAGCACATGCTCAATCATTTCCATTGACATTATGTCTATTCCGGAATCAGGTTCATCGAGAATAGTGACTCGGGGATTCACCAGTATTATTGAAGCCAGTTCAACTCTCTTCCTCTCACCGCCGCTCAGCGATTCATCAACAAGCCTATCAAGGTACTCTCTGTTGAGACCCACTGTGGAAAGCGTCTCATTCAGCTCTTCAGCGGAAAGCTTCAGTTTGCCGCCAAGAGTTAGATACTCCCTAACGGTGAGTCCCTCAAATCTTACCGGTTCCTGCCAACCAAGAGAGATGCCTTTCTTTGCTCTCTCCGATACTGACAAGAGATCTATCTCTTCCCCATCAAAGTATATATTTCCCTCGTAGTCTTTATGCGACTCAAGACCCATAAGAACATATGATAATGTTGATTTTCCAACGCCGTTGTTTCCGAGAATCGCGTAAACTCGACCCTTTTCAAAGGAAGCCGTGAGATTGTTCAGAATCTTGCGTTCTTCCCGGACTAACTTGATTTCCTTGACCTCCAGCATAAACATACCTCCATTTACATCAACACAATCATAAGTCCGATTAATAACGTCCACATTACCCGGCATATTACCTGTGTAACGCCCCGGTGACTTTTGATTCTTACCACAACAAATGAAGCTGCAGGAACTTC
The DNA here is from genome assembly GCA_011045915.1 of Mesotoga infera. Taxonomy (NCBI): domain Bacteria; kingdom Thermotogati; phylum Thermotogota; class Thermotogae; order Kosmotogales; family Kosmotogaceae; genus Mesotoga; species Mesotoga infera. The sequence goes on along the minus strand of DSBT01000121.1, from coordinate 11,217 downwards.
TCGCTATTGTCGAGGGCCGTCTTCGCTTTACTCAAAGCTTCTTCAGAGAGCTCTCCTTCCTCAATCTCCATTGAGATCTCTATTGAAGTGTCTTTGCACCAGGAATGCACTTCTCCATACAGATCGTCAAACCAAGTCTTTGAAACATGCTCTTTGAGAGGAGTCAGTTCTCCTATCGAGCCTGAAGGAACAACTCTATCGGTGGCTTTCATCACACTCCATGCGAACACTTCTTTTTCTGCTATTTCAAGCACTTTATCCAATGCCTCCAAACCGTAAAGCAGCAGCAGGTTTCTCGAATATTCGCCGTAAATGTTATCGTTCCCTTTTAGCCATCCTCCGGGATTGTAATCAATCGCGATATCATAGAGAGTCGTAAGGTCTTCTCTTTCTGATTCTGGAATTCTTTTGATCGTTTCTACAAGACTATTCAAGTCGTTACTGCTAATTACGTAAGGGTCGAAATTCTCAAGTTCGTTGGCAATCATTTCGGAAGAAGCGATTACTCGAAAGAGAAGGTTGGCCGCATTCCTCACCACCTGAAGATCAGGAGATATTTTTAGGGATCGCAGTAGGGCATCTATTGCATCGAGAGTCACCTGATAATCTATCAGCAGGTTTACATCTATATTCTCAAGGAGTTCTGATACGGCCGTCGCTTCAAGGTCTGGCTTAAGAAGATCTGCCAAGCCGCTCAAATAGGCGTGATCAATTTGGAGTTCACGCAGCATTGCTCCGGGTGAAGTATCTTCGCTAAGCCAGTCTGAGAAAATATCAGCTCTTGAGAAAATCTCTCTGAAAGCGTTTCCGATATCCCTTCCTGCCATGTTTAATTTCAGACGAAAGTCTTCCTTTCTTTGTGCCGTCAAATACATATACCCAAGGTAAGCCTCCGACAGATATTGACCTCCCGAAATTTCCCGTGAAGTTGATAGATTTCGCATTGCGGAGTAGAAACTCTCAGTCGAATCCTGTCTTGCATTTAGAAGGGCCGAAGAAGCAGCTCTGAGCTTAGAGTTCAGTCCCGTCAAAGTCGATTCAAAGGCCTTTTCACGTTCTTCAGAAGCCATTGATTGAAGTAGTTCGACTGGCGCGTTCGGATATCTCTCAGCCAGTGCGTCGAACCGTTCGGATACATAGATTTCGCTTTGCAGATATGAGTACTTTCCCTCCAGACTTTCTGCGGCCTCGACTTCCTTTCTGATGTTGCCGATTGAATTCACAAGCTCTGGAATCTGAGGATTTATGCTTTCAAGTCTTCTATACTCTATGTAGCCTCTGGTAAAGAGACCTTCAGCGACAAAAGTTCGGCTCATCAAAACGGATGTGGTTAGAGCAAACACAACCATCAATAGAGGAAGAGCTTTGCTCACGTGAAAACCGGCTCTCCTCTCACCACTTAGATCAGGGCTCATAATGAAGCCAAAGAGGAAGGCGGCGAACAAAGCGTTGGGCATCAAGTGTCCGGGAAAAGAAAGAATCGAGTGAACAAAAATTACCAGCAATCCTGCGGTTAGAAAAAGATACTGTATGATTCTATCTACCGAGGAAGATTTTCTCACCACTTTGATCGTGTTTAGCAGCATGGAAATTACGAAGCCTGCAATCAACAGGACTCCGACTACTCCCGTTTCTCCCATTTGCTGAAGATACTCGTTATGAGTGCGTATGCTGTTAAGTCCGGCGACATACATGTATTTCGGTTGTTCAACGATCACTTCTCCCATGTTTTCTGTCGAGAGGTACTTGTATGATCCAAATCCAGTACCAAGCACAGCTGATTTTTCCCACTGCTTGACCGCTGCTTTCCACTGAAGAATCCTGACGTCAACAGAGATACTGTCTTCTGTAGTATAAGAGATCCTTTCTGAAAAGCTGAACCTTCCACTGGTGAGCACATTGTCGCCCGAGTAGATGATCATTATTCCCGCGGCCGAAACAATTAGCAGAACTATGAACAGCTTATCCAACGCTGAAGCGAAGGATCTCAATTTGAATCTCAAAAGAGGGAAGATCGAGAAAGCCGCGATAAAGATTATGGACCCTATTACAGAATAATATACAGCTCTGGTCTGACCAATCATAATCACAATCAGGAACAGCGAAAAAAGTGCCAGATAAAAAGCTCGTCGGATCTTATCGAATTTCCAGATCTTCCTGTTTGAAACTGTTAGAAAAGCAGCCGGGAAGAGTAACATGGCCATCAAATCGGTGGTGAAATTGACATTGCCGATTACTGAAGATAGATTCCCCCTTGAAAAGGGATTGTTGTCTGTTCCCCACAACAAACCGTGACCAGAATAAAATGAAAAAACCGCATCGAAGGCAATTACGAGACCAGCGAACATAAAGAGCTGAAGAATTGTCAATAGAACATCGGACCTCTCTGCAGATAGCAGAACTGAGAAAAGCACAAAGAGAAGCAGATTCATCGCAAAGCCAAGCGAAGTAAGAAAGACCTGAGGCAGGGCGCCAAGCAGTTGAAGGGTTGTGAGGCACGCGTAAGCGCCAAACAACAGAGCGAAGATCTGCGGGACAGAAACGCCCAAGCGATACGGCTTTCTCACTGCTTTCAGAGAACTGAAGACAACAAAAACTGCAATCGAAACCGAAGAGAAGTAGAACTTAGGGATTCCCATGTCCCACGTGAAACCCCTGATTGCAAAAAGCGAAGATCCAAAAACCAGAAGAGCAAAAAATGCTAATCTTCCTTTGTGCATATCGCCCCCTATGTCTTCTCTCGATCCTCAACAAGTATGCAAGGTGAGACCCATCAGAGAATTGCTTTTTCTATTATCGTAACGATAACTTCCCTGCTTCTGGGACCATCAAACTCACAGAAATAGACGCACTGCCAGGTTCCCAAAAGGAGTGAATCATCTCTGAATGGAATGGAAATCGAAGATCCCACAAGAGTTGCCTTTATGTGAGCGTCTGAGTTTCCTTCCAGGTGTTTGAATTCATTGCTCTTCGGAATCGCATCACCCATCCAATGCAAGATATCGTGAACAACATCGGGATCGGAGTTTTCATTAATTGTAATTGCGGCCGTGGTATGTGGTACAAAGACATTGACAAGACCACAAGAAGCTTCCGACTTTCTGACACACTGGATTACGAGATCTGTAATGTCTATTAGCTGGTTTCTAAATTTCGTGTTTACGGAGTATCTCATGACAAATCAGTGGAAAACTACGTTTGTGATGATAACCACATATCCGTTATGTTCTTCAAGCTGAACCTTGACATTCTCTTCCTTAACCTTGTATTTATCAGCGACATAGGTCTTTATCTGATGTACCATATCCTTGCCGCTGTTTTGAAGAATGTCTTGTGGTATTACCTCTCTCACCGGTACCGAGTATCTCCGGCCACCTGTTATGGAATCAAGTCTATCCTTTGCTTCTTTTCTGCTTCCCTCAGTTTTTTTCTTCTTCCTGAAAAGTCCAAAGAACATACACTTCAACTCCCTCTTAATTTCTTCTGAAAATGCGCTTCAGGAATTCAAGGAATCCTTTCGATCCATGCTCAAGGATATCCTGCTCGACCGGGATAGGTTCCCCGTTCATCCTCAAAGCAATGTTCTCGAAGACCTTTCCGATTCCTTCGCCGTTTCCGTTCAGGATAACCGGTACGCCTTTGTTTGTCGCCACGATTACTTCATCGCTGTCGGGGATGATTCCAATCAGATCTATTGCGAGGTTCCCCTGAATATCCTCTCTAGTAAGCATATCACCGCGTTTGACCATCTGAACTTTGAATCGGTTTATGACTAGCCTGATATTTGATTCCTGCATACCAGAGTTTTCGAGAAGTCCGATGACGCGATCCGCGTCAGTAATTGCGGGCAGTTCAGGAGTGGTTATTATCAAGGCCTTTTCGGCCGCGGCTATTGCATTTCTAAATCCTCTCTCAATTCCTGCGGGAGAATCTACAATGATGTAATCAAATTTCGGATAAAGTTCTGCGATCATCTTCTTCATGTCTTCTGGGGAAAGCATCTCTTTCGTTGCTATTTGAGAGGCTGCAAGTAGATATAGCCCTTTGATCTGCTTGTGCCTCACTAGCGCTTCGGAAGCCGTCACCTTACCGTTTGCAACATCTAGAATTGTATGAACAACTCTGTTTTCAAGGCCCAGAGCGATATCTAGATTCTTAAGACCTATGTCTGCATCGATAAGACAGACCTTAGCCCCCTTGTTGGCAAGAGCACAACCAATATTGGCCGTGATTGTCGTCTTGCCGACTCCCCCTTTTCCGGAAGTCACAACGTATACTTTGGCCATATATATCTACCTCCAGCCGTTAGACTTTTCTGAATTATAGCATTACATTGATACTTCGACAGTATTTGATCCGCCGATCAGTAATCTGCCAGTTCGAAAATTCGATACAGACAGAATTTCAAATATCTAGTTTCGAAGATCGAGCTAACCTCGGGATGATCTACGGGCTGACCTCCTCTGAATACAATCACACCAACTTTCTTGCTGTCGTGAAAAGCGTCATTAATAGTCCGAGACCAATCTTCTTCCGAAACGATCTGAGTGCACGAAGAGGATGCAAGAAGTGCTTCATTCTTCAGAATCTTCGTTGCCCGCAAGTTGAGTTCCTTATACCCTCTCAGAGCGCTCCTCTTCGAAGAAGGGGTCTTTGCCATTGCCGGAGGATCAATTATGACAAGATCGGTCCTTGGGAGATCACTCGCTCTCAGATAATCGAAGGCGTTTGCTCTCACAAATTGACAACTGTCCGTAAATCGATTCGCTTCCGCCGTTTCTCTGGCTACTGAAAGAGCCCTCTCCGAAGCGTCTACCAGAGTTGCGCTTCGCGCTCCCTTCTTTATGCAGTGGAAAGAAAAATTGCCCGTGTAAGAAAAAACATCCAGGATTTCTCGGTCAGTCGCATACTGGGACAATCTTATTGCATTTTCTCTTTGATCGAGGAAGAACCCGGTCTTCTGTCCCTTAGTATCTGCGAAAAAAATGATTCCATCTGAAGAAAAAGGGAGAAGTTCCGGTCCGCTTCCGTAAATCCAATCCTCTCTCGCTTCCAAACCTTCTTTGATGAGGGAGATCCCCTCGCTCTTTTCGAATATCCCCTTCGGTTTAAAGACTGATATCAAGGCCTCAACGATCACATCTTTCAAACGCGCTATGCCGAGTGTGTTGAATTGAACAACGAGCCACTCTGAAAACCTGTCTACTATAAGTCCAGGAAGTCCGTCCGCTTCACCGAAAACGATTCTCATGGCATCACTGGTTCTGAGCAGCGAAGACTTCAAGAGGGCAGACCTTTCTATCTTCTTTGAGAAGAAACCGACGTCAAATCTGCAATTTCTCCTTGTTAAAAGTCTCACTCTGATTGTGGAACCCGAATTATAATAACCCCTGCCCAAAAACTGACCGGAATGCGTTAGGACATCGACTATGGAGCCGTCTTCAAGATCGTCGCTCCTGTCTATTTCGTTGTCATAAACCCACGGATGGCCGAATGCAATCCGTCTCTTTATTGATCTTTTGAGAATCACTCTGGAGCTCAATGGTTCTTTATCTCCCTGTACAACTGGGCAAAGAACTGTTTGTCGAAATCGCCGGGTGTCTTTTTCAAGTGGGGTGCTTTTGCCGTCTTTTCTGACCAATTCTCAATTTCCTCATCTGAGATTCTTAGGTCGATCCTTTCCACGCCAAATTTCTTCAAGAAAGCCTTAAGCTCATCAAGATTTTCAAAGGGTTCGATTGCACTGGCTATTCTCTCTGGATCGGCATTAGCAATCCTCCTGAATATTTTGATCAACATAAGTGCATTGGCCATACCGTGTTTCACCCCTTTGAAGGATGAAAGGGGATAACCGGCTGCATGAACAGCCGTCGTTCCTGTATGAGCAATCACTATTCCCGCAATTGTGGCAGCGTACTGTATCTCCCCCCTCAAAGAGACGTTGTCTTCGTTCATCAAGACCTTTCCAAGCAATTCCTTGATTATTCCAGTTGCCTTTCTGGAAAGCATCTTAACGAGTGGATTCCTCCCATTGTTAACTGCCTCTCCCTCTACTGAATGAGATAGGGCATCTAGTGCAGTCGCAACAGTCACGTCAGTGGGCATAGTGACAGTGTACCTTGGATCGAGATAGGAAATGTAGGGAAAGGTAGAGGGCATTCCGAAGCCTTTCTTGGTTCCTTCACCGTCAGTTAGAATGGAGTACGGTGTAACTTCACTGCCTGTGCCGGATGTCGTAGGAACTGTAATTATTGGAAAGGCAGGAAGATGTTGTCCTTTGTACAGATCTCTGCAATTGGATCCGCTGTTCCTTCCAATTACCGAGATCGCTTTAGCGGCGTCAAGGGGACTCCCCCCACCGATTGCGATCACAAAATCACATCCGCTGGCCGAAAGCCTTCTTCCACCCTTTTCGATCGTTGCAAACGAGGGATTTTCTTCAACTTCATCAAATACTTCGTTCTGGATATCTAGACCTTTTAGCACGCTCTGCACTTCATCCAGCGCACCGCATTTCTTGGCGGACGATTTTCCGGTAACTAAGAACGCGCTTGTTCCAACCTCCCCCAATAACCCGGCGTTCTGAACTATTATCTCGACTCCGGCGAAAATCTTTGTCGGCAGGAAATACTTCCACATCTAATCACCTTCTTAACGACAGTTTCTTAAGCAGCTCTTTGGACTCGCTGATCGTTGTATTCATTTGTGACCAGTAATACTCTTTAAGATTCCTCGGATTCTTCAATGAACTGTTAATAGCCAGGCTCAAGCTCTCACAACTTCCTTCAAAAGAGAGATTACAGTCCCTGTCAAGAGATTTAACGAATCTATCGAGTTTGCTGTTCTTCTTCCAAACAAAAGGGACTCCAAGGGAGATAGCCAGAATTGCTCCGTGAAGACGCTCAGTAATTATTAGTTCCGCATTGTTGAAGATCTCTATCATTCCTTCAAGGTCTTCTGGAGGTTTCCTGACTTTGAATCCATTTGATCTGGCCTTTGATTCAAGTTCACTTCTCTTTTCTTCATCGTGGTGGTTATGGAAGCCCACGGCACAGACTTCGGTGAGATTGTTGAGTCTCAAAGAACTTAGAACATCGTCAACGTTGGTCCCATTCTTCAATACTATAACCGCAAGGCCATCCTCCATCGTTCGATTCTCAGGAATTATCCCCTCTTTCTGCAGGTAATAGGGACCATAGTCCGTCCCCAAGACCGCGCGCCTGGAAATAGATGCGAAATGTTTATAACTTACTTCATCTCTCATCACGCCGTAAGTCAAGGGATTCTTCAACAAACGGTTTAGAGCATTTCTGTTCACTGATTTGCCCACTGGGCCGAACCCCTGTGAGAGAAATAGAAGGGGTTTGCGGTTTCTAAGCGTATGTTTTGCAATCTCATAATAGTATAAGAAACTTCTCCAGCTTGTTTGATCCTGAAGAAGGTTACCTCCTCCAAATACGGTTGCTGTCGAGTGCTTAATTGAATTTGTGAGATCGCTTACGCCGAATCTCTTGATCAGTCTGATATCGAGTCTTGAAGGGAATCTCTGAGCTATGTTGTCTATGTGAGAGGCAGCCGGCAAATAGACCGGCCCTTCAAAACCTATCTCTTGGATGAGAGATAGTGATGAAAGCAATAGAAGATCGTCGCCAAGGTTATTGTATCCATAGTAACCCACCAGCGTCAGCCCGCCAAAAGAAAATTGTCTCACCTCAAAACCTCCAGGAACATTCGACGATAATATTCTATCACATGTGAATCATCGAACACGTTGTTCACAAAGCGTTGCGAGGGATGTAGAATAAATATATGCTAGACGGACTTCTCAAAAGAAAGACGGCTTTCCCATTTCTTTACTGTCTCATGGCAGTGTTGCTGGGAGAAGTGTTTGTTTTTGCACTGATTTGGAAAGAGAATGGCTGGTTGCCTCTAGTCTTGCTGGCGACTGCTGTACTCCTAATTACCTCGAAGCAGATCGGTCCACTGACATGGATGGTCTTTTTCGGAATTGGTTGCCTTGCCCAAACCACAACGCTTAGACTTCCTGACACTGGCAAGGTTGAATACGTTGGTTGCGTTAGCAAAGGAGGATCTGGAAATATCGAGGCAAGCATGGGCAAGATACTCATTGATGGTGAGTGGATGAATCTTCCCCCGGCCGTGAATATTAGGCTTTCGGATAGAGATACGATTGCCTTTCCAGGCCAGATAATCTGGACTGCCGGCACGTTGGAGAGACAGGAGTCTTATCCGCTATTCAGAATTGACTCAAGCGTCGAAGGATGCATCGATAGAATTGAATTTGTCTCTTTTCCAGGAAAATTCGTTGATGGACTGCTTTCAAAGTACAAACTTAGGGATACAATTGCCGCGGCGATCTTCGCAGGTAACAGAAGGCATATCGATTATGAAACAAGAGAGAGAATCTCCGATCTCGGAGTGGCCCATCTCTTTGCCGTTTCAGGTCTGCACATTGGCTTGATGTACCTGCTGGTTCATTCTATGCTCTCGTTTCTTATGCTGGGCAGAAACACAAGAATCTTGATCTCAATTGCGATACTCTTCTTATACACCCTGTCTACCGGCCCGGCAATCTCAGCACTCAGAACTTTCCTAATGCTGTTCTGTTATTCTGTATTCAAACTAATTGATTACCGCCAGCACCCGCTCAATATTCTTGGAATCTCGGGAATGATTCTCGTTATTGCACAACCTTCAATCGTCGTATCCGTCTCTTTTCAACTAAGTTTTTTTGCCACGGCTGCCCTGCTCATCTTCTTGCCAGAAATCGAGAGTAGGAATCTGATTGGCCAGGCTTTTCTAGTTGGTGTGATAGCCCAGGCAGCAGTTATTCCACTATCTCTAAGCACATTTGGAACGTTATCGGTTGTCGGAATACCGCTTACTATAATCCTGGTTCCTATATTTGTTGTTCCTGCGTACGTGGGAATGATAGTCATCCTGTTGACAGATATCCTGGGACTGAGTTTTATAAGCGATTTTGTTTCGGGAAGTCTGAGAGCCATGTCGATCTTACTCGAAGAGACTACGAACAGGATTGGGGAAGCTATTCCAGCTATACGCCTTGAACCGTTTCCGGCTTATCTGACGTCATTGCTGTTGCTGCTTGCTTTTCTCATTGCATTCTGGCACTTTGGACACAAACCGTAGAACTTCAGTTGATGATCATCTATTGTGTAGCCAGTCCTTGATTTTACGAGCTCTTCAAGATCTTCAAGGTTGTCCAGGTGAAACTCGACAACTGCCCCGCAATTAGTGCAGATTATGTGATGATGGTGATGCTCTCCCTTCTTCACCGGTTCATATCTGATTATTCCGTCTCTGAAGGTAATTTTCCTTAGGAGTCCAATCTCCACAAGCAACTCGATCGTCCTGTAGACTGTTGCCTTACTTATCCTGAATTTTCTTCCCTGAACCTTCTGATATACTTCGTCAGCACTCAGGTGATCCGTTTCGGCCTCTAGAAAGAACCTAAGCACGTATTCTCGCTGAGCAGTCATCCTCTGATTTCTCTTCTTCAGTTCTGCCCTAAGCAGGTCTTTCTTCATAATCAGCCTCCGTTCAAGTCAGACTGAGCTACATTATGGGTTTTATGTCTATCTTCCAGCCAGTTAGTTTTGCTGCAAGTCTCGCGTTTTGGCCTCCCTTTCCGATTGCAAGAGACAGCTGGGTTGGCGAGACATATACTACTGCCTCATGGTTTTCAGGATTCGCGATTTTCACTTCAAGCGCCGAGGCGGGCGCAATCGAATTTCCAACGAATTCTGCGGGATCGTCACTCCACCTCAAAATGTCGACTTTCTCGGGTTTGATTTCTCTCAAGACTTCGGCGATTCTAGTACCGCTTTCACCAATGCAAGCTCCGACCGGATCAACCTTAGTATTCTGGCTGAACACAGCAACTTTCGACCTGATACCTTCCTCCCTGGCAATTGCTTTGACTGTGACATCTCCTCCGGCAATTTCCGGAACCTGAAGTTTCAGCAGTTCAACTACAAACTCAGGTGTCCGCCTCGTGACAAGCAAACGAGGCCCTCGTGCAGACCTCGTCACGTCCACAACAAAGACCTTCATAAGAGAATTCAGTCTGGGCTGTTCTCCAGGAATGAGTTCCTTAGTGGGAATTCTGGTTTCCAGTTTGCCGATTCGAAGATCAATCCATTCGGCGGTGACTCTCAATATCTCGGAAGTCGTTGCGGTTCCCTTCATGTCGACGTACTTGTCGAACAGGTTTTCCTTTTCTCTTTCGCGGATTTTCTGAATTAGAACCTGTCTGGCAGTCTGAGCGGCAATTCTTTTGAATTTCTTTATGTTGAGTTTCTTCTCGATTATTGAACCAACTTCAACTGAAGAATCTATTTTAAGAGCTTCCTCCAGCGTCACTTCAACCGAAGGGTTTTCTACCGATTGGACTACAGCAAGCCTTTCGAAGACCTCTATGTCTCCTGTAAGCCTGTCTATTCTAACGTCAACATCACTTTCGGAAGTAAAGTTCTTCTTATAGGCACTCTGCAATGCTTTCTCAAGTATATCTAAGACTTCTTCTTTTTCAATGTTCTTTTCGTCCTGCAACTGATCCAGGGCTTCCAAGAGATTGAGATTCATATGAACACCTCACCGTTAAAATCATAATTTTAGATTGGCTCGTCTTACGTCTGAAAAGTTGAATGCTATCTCTTTTCCGTTTTCTGAATTCTCAACAGTGATAACGTCGCCTTCGCACGAGATAATCTTCCCAATCACGACTGAAACCCCATCAACGGGTTCCTGGAGAATTACTTTCGCCTTCTCGCCTACGAATCTAGCATAATCTTTGAGGCTTCTAAGAGCGCGTTCCAGCCCGGGTGACTCTACAACCAGATCATATGAAAATGGCACGAGGTCCGCTGAATCAAGCGCCTTACCAAACTCGGCTGAAAACAGTTCGCAGTCGCTAATAGATACGTACCCATCTAGCTTATCGATCGTGATTTTCACCAGTCTTTTCTTTCCCCTTCTCGAAAGTCCGAGATCATAGATCGAATAGCCAAGGTTACTTGCGACTTCGTTTGCCAGTTCAAGCAACTCTCTCTTCAGGTCCTCCACAAACAACACCACCATAATAAAAAATAGAGGGCAAGAAAGCCCTCTCCCTTTGGGAGTTTTAAACTAACACAATTATAACTCTTTTGACCACGTCAGTCAATATCGCGATAT
>DSBT01000120.1 GCA_011045915.1 Mesotoga infera | reverse complement strand
GATCCAGGCTCTTTCTTGCATATTGTTCAGTAGCAGTGAAAATGGAAAGCTTCTTTGCCACATCGTATCGGAGTTTTTAGATAGTCGGACAGCTACTGTTAAGCAACTTGTTTGAACATAATTCTGGGGGCAAATGAAAGAGACTTCATGCAAAATGGCCTCCCGATCCGTCTCTTGGTTTCCGATGCGGCTCCTGCCGCAACGTGTCTTCACTAAAGGCGAAAATTATGATCCGGGAATATATAGATTGAATACGCTTGTGAGATTTGCCACCTCTACTGCGGGCATTCTAGCAATCTTGCCGGAGTCGAATCCAAAGAAGATTAGATACACCGAATCCGGTGCCCCAGTTCTTACATAAGCATCTTTTCCAACCATCACTGTGTACTTGGTCTCTATCTCTGGATTCTTGAAATAGTAGAATTTCTCTTGGGATAGACCCGGCGCGAAATTCTTCTGAAAGAAATAGGCCGAGTCTGAAGAGGCTTTCTTCAAACCAACCCAAACATCTTTCGTTCCCGTCACAAAAATCCTGAAGTAAGGTCTATCTTTAGTATTTTGCGCTTCCGTAATAATTGCTTCGAGATCCACAGAAGTGTTCGAAAGATAGTTCTTCGCGATGATATACTGCTCAAGAGTCCCACCCGACCCAAGAAGTCTTTCAACGCTTGTAAGCTTTGCTTTGAAATCGTCCTCTATTGCTTTAAGCTCTTCATCGTATTGTTTGCGCATCTGCACAAGTTCAGCTTTCATTTGACCGACCCTGTTAACTGCTATCAACGAAAACAGGAAACCGATTATCGCAGCCATTATCAAAAAAAGACCAATAGCAAGTGCTGGAGAGGTTCTTCGTTTCTTAGCCATTCTCTACCTCTTTTTCCCGCAAAAGAAGAGATGCTCTGAACGAGCAAAAGTCTCGCGGTTCCTACAGTATTTGTGTTCCCAGTCAGCAGCTGCTCTTATTCCGGCAGCCAGAGCATGTTCGTCGTAAGGATAAAATGCCACTATCGATGCAATATCGACAAGATCAAGCCCGGTCGAGTCAAGAAAGGATTCAATTTCGTTCGAGAAGTAGGGCTTTGTAATAAATCCTTTGTTGCTAACCGATCTGTCACCTATAGGGATTTCGCCTTGCTCGATGAGTCTCTTTGCCATAATGTACTCTCCCCTTGAAAGAAAGTCATGTAAGAAGGCCCACGAGTTGTCGACTGTCGCCAGAAGCAAACCGCCTGTTTTGAGAACCCTGTGTGACTCATTGAGCACTTTAATTGGGTCCTTTGCATACGAAAGAAGATCACCCATTGCAAGAACGATATCGAAACTCTCATTCTCAAGTGGCAGATTTTCAGCACTAGAATGGATGAATGAAATTCTCAGATCTGCAATATTCGCCTTCATTGAAGCAACCTTCAACATTTCCTTTGCAAGATCAACGGCAACAACTTCATGATCCTTCTCGGCGAGATAAAGAGCCCACTTTCCCGTCCCGGTCCCGAGATCGAGAGCCTTGCCCGCCATTTTGACATGATCCTCAACAAGCCTTTCAACTACAACGTGATAGAGCTTCCAGTAAGCTTCCTCATACATGTAGTCGTATCTGCCGGCAATTTCATTGTAGTATTCCCAAGATTCCCTCAAACCTTAGCACCTCACAAGAAAAGTAGATGATCTCAAGGAAGCAACTAACAATAGTATAATACATAACCTGGATAGGATTCAGATGCTGCCTCCTGGGAAGGAGAAGCTCCAGGAAGTTGGTGTGAGATTGTTTTATGAACCTTTTCTCCCGTTCAAACTGGGAAGGAAGACATTTATGGAAGACTGTTCGATGATAAGACAAGAGGTTTTCGTAATACACGGTTTTTTGCTTGAGTAGCGTCGAGGCCGCAAAAGACTCGAAGCTCGAAGTTGACTTCCTTTGATTCTTTTGAGGAGTTGTGTCTACATTTGGAGAGAAATGATCTATTGAAAGGACAGTTCTGCGATTGGAAAATCAAATTACCGCACAAGGAAGATGATGAGCTGGGGCTGTAGTCTCCACTGCTGAAACGGTACCTGGGCGGCTATTGTACTGGAGGTCTCTTGTTTTCGAAGAACTCGCCCAGCTTCTTACCCATGATTTTCATGAAGGTGTTGATGTCTCCGGACCTCCTCAAGTATGACCAGAATAGCAGAATGCCTATCGTCGCGCCAATGTTGTTGTAAATCAAATCGATCATTGTATCATTAAGACTGTTTTCCTGAGCCATTCTATAACCGGGATAGCCGCCGAAAATCTTGTCCGAAACGAACTCCCCAATCTCCCAGAATACTCCTATCATATTGACAATAGCAATGCCGGGAAGCCAAATTTTCCATTTAATAGCCCTGGGAGGAAGATTAGACCATGCTATTGCCGAACCGAAAATAAACGGAAAGAGTGAAAATCCTCCCCAAAACCCTCCAAATAAGTGAAGAAAGTCGTCAAAAAGGGCAAAGTTGTTGTAGAATTCAAGCCACATTCCAAAGAAACTGTGTAATAAGAGATGTAGTAACGTGAAGAATCGGGTCTCTTCAAAGATAGGGACACCGGTAATTCCTTGAAATATCCATGTTGAATAACCAAGAATTGCCATAACGATATAGCCGATCATATGAGGTAAGTTGAAATCTCCAATTGATGCAAAAACCGGAACAAACAGAAGAAGAGAGCAAAGTGCATTCGTCCATTTAAGGAATCTGTAGATACTTGTATTGCCTGTGAGAATAGATTTATTGATTGTGGGTCTATCGATTAGCGTTTCACCGAAACTTCGCGCGTATGCGCTAAGAATTTCGATCAGATTCTTTGCAGTCACTTTCAGCCCCCGTCGATTGTCTCCTTTTCAATTATACACAAGTCCAAGAACACTCTTTCAGAGAACGCAAACAAGAAAACTCGATAGCGAAATGCAGAGCAGATTTTGGGTGTCGGTTTGTCAAACTCATTTGCTACACTATTTGAGAGGTGAAATTGTTGAGAGAAAGAAAAGGCTTCGATTTTGACGAAGTGGCAATTACATATTCACAGTACAGATATCCAAACGAAAAACTGATAGAACACATTTTCAACAGAGTCAGGTATGCCGACAGAATTCTGGAAGTTGGCTGTGGAACTGCTGATTACTTAAGTGTCCTTTCGGAACTCCTTCATGCGCGGGGCTTTGGTTTTGACATAAGTCCTTCAATGATTCTTGAGGGCGCAAGGAAGAATCGTAGAGTTGAGCTAAAGGTTGCGGATGCAGACCAGTCCTTTCCCTACGAAGATTCACCGTTTGATTTCGTCTTCATTGTTAATCTTGTTCACTATATTGCCAATTTGGATAGCCTCTTCGAAGAGAGTTTTAGAGTGCTGCAAAATGACGGAAGTGTGCTGACAGTTACTGATTCTTGCCAGGATATCGGTGAGAGAACGCTGACTCACTATTTCCCCGAAACACTGGAGATAGACAGGGCAAGATATCCCGGAAACCCCTATATAACGTCGGCGATGAAGAAAGCAGGATTTGAAGGAATATATACTACCAAAGTCAAGACGACTTTCGAGTTCAAGAAGAGGCATTTCGAGCAGTACAGAAACAAGGCATATTCCGCACTGAGATTAATGTCAGAGAAAGGTTTCAAAGAAGGGATGAATAGGCTTGAAGAGGATATGAAGCGCGGTCTCATAATCGGGAAGAAAGCGTACACTCAGATCTGGGGTATTAAGATAGCTAAGAGGGATTTCGATCTCCCCACAATCTTTGCAGTAGGCTTCAATGATGAAAGCTCCAGATAAGGCCCTCAGGAGGTGTGTGGTGAAAAAAATTCTGTCGATTTCATTGATTCTGATTCTTGGAGTTTCAGGTTTTTCTGTTGCAATCAGCATCGGAATTGGCTTCAATCTTGATATGGCCTCCGGTTCTATAGATACACCCTTTTTTCTGCAATTCGCGGCCGGAATACCCTTGATACAGGGAGTAATACATTCTTACATCTTCTCCTTCAACTGGTCAAGCCTTGTGGTTAAGGGCTTCAGCATCCCTGAACATACGTATTTGGGAGTTCGGATGAGAATCCCGATATACGAGAGTCTCTACCTGAAGGGACAGCTTTTCTGGTCCCTCAATCACATCTTTGCTGTTACAGGCGGAGATCGAGCGATCGCAGGCACTCCTCTGTATTCAAGAATTGGATTTGGAAGCTCTTTCTCAAAAGTCTTTCTGGATGGTGGCTTTGATGGGTACTGGCAGCTGGATCCAAGAAGTACTGTTCCATTTGCCAGACCATACATTTCTGTGGACTACAGCTTCTGACATTGGCCTTCTTCGTTTGTTCTCGATGCGGGCTCAAGTACTCCACTGAATCGAAAGCCTTCAGATGCGAGTGTGGAGGCGTCTTCGATTTGGAATATGAATCGCATTTTCCTGTAGAAGAGATAGAAAAACGTCCTCCGAATATGTGGCGTTATAGGGAGGCTCTTCCTATAGAGGATGATCGGTTCATCATATCTATGTTGGAAGGGTTTACTCCTTTGATCGAAGAGGAAATATGCAGACGGAAGGTATTGATCAAGCAGGACTATCTCTTCCCCACGGGTTCCTACAAAGATAGAGGGGCAAGCGCGCTCATAAGTTATGCCAAAGAGCACTCAATTGAATCAGTTGTCGAGGATTCGTCGGGAAATGCGGGATGTTCGATTTCAGCTTATTCTGCCAGGGCGGGCATATCTTGTGAGATATTCGTCCCCGAACGGACTTCGGCTGGGAAACTTGGGCAAATCAGCGCTTACGGTGCCAAATTGAGGTTGATTCGGGGTTCAAGAGAGGACACCGCGAGATCTGTTATCAAGAGCGCATGTGAAAGGTTCTATGCAAGTCATACTTACAATCCGGTCTTTCTTCACGGTACAAAGACTTTTTCTTTCGAGATTTGTGAGCAACTTGGCTGGAAAAGTCCAGATTCGATTGTTCTTCCTGTGGGAAACGGCACTTTGCTGCTGGGAGCGTCGATCGGGTTTCAAGAAATGAAATCTGCGGGGATAATTAGCAATGTTCCGAAGATTATTGCGGTGCAGTCAGAGAACTGCTCCCCGCTTGTACAAGCGTTTAACAGAAGACTGGCGCGGCCAGTGCCCGTAACCGCAAAGCCCACGGTGGCTGAGGGAATTGCAATTGAAAGACCGGTAAGAGGATCGCAAATACTTGAAGCAGTCCGAGATAGTGACGGACGGTTTATTTCTGTCTCAGAAGTTGAAATAATCGAGGCCCGCAGTGAAATGGCTAGACGAGGTCATTTTTTGGAACCAACTGCTGCAGCGACAATAGCGGGACTGAAGAAGTACATAGTTTCCTCAGATCCCGATGAGTGTATCATTTCTGTGTTTACTGGTCACGGTCTAAAAACAGGATGAGATTAATACAGGACTTTCGCCTACAAGAGGCTAGAGATATAAAGCGGGTCCTCATTTGCAGACAAGCCGTCCCTCGAGGGATCATGTCTGTTGCTTCCAGTTTCTGAAGATCATTAAGACGGGACCACTGCTCTTGGGAGCGAAGGTTATTTGGATCCCGCTTTTGTTCGCAGCCAGCCAGATCGAAGTTCTTGATTATTCAAGAGACTTCTGTTTGATGAGTTTCTAACTTCAGTCAATGCCTATATTGCGTTGACCATCTTGCTCACGGGTTATATAATCGTAAGTAGGAGGTGGTTAAGTTGTTTTGGGATCCAACGTTCGTTATACTTATTCCAGCAATTATCCTGGCAGCTTACGCCCAGTTTCTTGTTAGTTCGCGGTTTTCTCAGTATTCGAAGGTTAGGTCTACCTTCGGGTTTAACGGCACTCAGTTAGCCAGGCAACTTCTTGACAACGCGGGGCTTTATGACATTAAGATAGAAAGAATAAGGGGCAATCTTACTGATCACTATGATCCAAAGAAGAGGGTTGTACGATTATCCGATGCAACTCACAACAGCACATCAATAGCGGCTCTAGGAGTAGTTGCGCATGAAATTGGCCACGCGATCCAAGACAAAGAAAGGTACGCACCGCTAGTTGTTCGCAATGCAGTAGTGCCTGTTGCGCAAATAGGCTCTTCTCTCTCCTGGATTATCTTCATTATTGGTCTTCTGATGGTATCGCCGATTCTAGTTAGAATTGGAATTGTTGTCTTTTCGGCCTTTGTGTTTTTTACGTTGGTAACACTGCCTGTAGAGTTCAATGCGAGTTCCAGGGCTAAGAAGCTCCTTGCTTCAATGGGAATGCCTTCGAAAGAGCTGAAGGGAGTAAGCTCCGTTCTTGGAGCAGCCGCTATGACCTACGTTGCATCTGCAGCCACATCGATTCTTCAGTTGCTCAGAATGTTGGTGTTGTCGGGTGCTGGAAGAGATTGATGCAGGATGCTCGTTCGATAGCGTTGCAGACTTTGTCTTTCTTTGACGTAAACGGTTATATTTCTTTCAAAAAGGTGGAGATAGCTCTCTCCACTCTTTCTTCAAAGGATCGATCTTTCTGCATAAACTTGATCTACGGAATTCTGAGGATGAGAATCAGAATCGACTACGAACTTGCTCGTTTCTTAAGGAAGCCCCATAAACTTCCAGTAGCGGTGAGAAATATCCTGAGAATGGGGGTATTTCAGATTCAGTTTCTGGACAGTGTACCTGAATACGCATCAATAGATTCTTCGGTGAGTCTGGTGGGTGTGAAGGAGTTCAAAGGCCTCGTGAATGCAGTTCTCAGAAAAATCGCAGATTCCGGCCCGTCGAAGGAGCAACCGTTCAATGTTACCTATTCCCATCCGGAGTGGCTTGTGAATTATTGGAAAAACGTGGAGTGGATTGAAAGTCTTGAAGAGCTTCTTGAGTACAACCAAACACCTCCAGTACAGACAGTTGTTGCCTCTGACCGAGAAGATGAACTGGTCAGAAAGGGGTTTGTCTTTGATAGAAGCCAGTACTCGGATCTTCTCAATATCTTTCAAAGAGGAGATTCCATGAACAAGCTTGAAAATGTCGATGAGGTTGAGTATATCCTTTCGGGAGTAGGTGTCCCGGTGGCGAAGCATGGGGGTACCCTTACGGGAAGAATAAATTCTATGCCTTGGCTATTACATTCTCTGAGATTAAGTGCGTTCACAGAGGCTTCTCAGAAGGCCAAGAAGTTACTGAGAGGCTTTTCAAAAGAACACGATGATTTTATATACTATAGCAAAGCAATGACCGAAGCGGAGAACAATGAGGCTCTAAATTCTCTGGGTGATTTCGAGTCGGTTGAAATGGAAGAATTCTTTGCAAAACGAAGAATTGCTGCCAAATTTGATGGTAGTGGTTACTGGCTGCAACCATGGAAATCGCCACTTGTTGGTTATGTGGCCAGGATTAGGAGATCAAGATGAAAGACATTCTTTCGCTAGGTCTTGACGAGACCAGAAATCTGATGCTTTCTATAGAAGAAGCCGCTTATAGAGCCAACCAGATATTCAACTGGGTCTACAAGAAACGAACTCTGAACTTTTCGGAAATGACTAGTCTTCCCGAGGCTCTTCGAGGAGAACTCTCAGGACTATTGTACTTCCCACCAATGGAGGCGGTTGAAAAGCAGACTTCGAAAGACGGTACAGAAAAGTTCTTATGGAAACTCGAAGACGGGAATCAAATTGAGTCAGTAGTTTTGAGACATCCTGCACATGTTACTTTCTGTATCTCTTCTCAAGTAGGCTGTGCTTTGAACTGCTCCTTCTGCGCAACTGGAGCGGGAGGTTTTTCTAGGAACCTCTCGACCGGTGAAATTGTCTCTCAAGTAATCCACATGGAAAGAGCAATCGACGGACCCGTAGACAACGTCGTCTTCATGGGAATGGGTGAGCCCTTTCTCAATGAGAACAGTGTGTACAAGGCAATCGATATACTTCACGATCCCAGAGGCAGAAACCTTGGCTTTCGGCATTTTACAATATCCACTGCAGGAATACCAGAAGGGATAAAGAGACTTGCGGATTCAGGAATGGATATCCGGCTTTCAGTTTCACTTCACAGCGCCAGAGATGAGTTAAGAAGCTCATTAATGCCTGTAAATAGATTGCATTCATTAGATTTGCTGAGAGCAGCACTTGAGTATTATCAACAGAAGACAGGAAACAGAATTACCTTTGAATATGCCTTGATAAGTGGAGTAAACGATACAGCCGGAGATGTTGCACAGCTTAGAAAATACCTTCGAGGAATCAAGTCATTTATAAATATAATACCTGTGAACCCTGTCAATCCAGACTTCGAAAGACCTTCAGATCGGAAAGTTGCAGATTTCGAGGAAAGATTGAAGGCTGTTGGATTCGAGAGCGCAGTAAGACACGAGAAAGGCACAGATATTGATGCTGCATGTGGCCAGTTAAGGCACAGAAGAAGGGGGTAAGGCTTGGAAAGACGAAAAGGAGTAGTGGTTAGATTCGGAAGCAGAAATATGGAAGTGGTGGACAACGAGACAGGCGGGAGGATTTTGTGCACGATGCCTGGTCGGTTTAGGATTCAAGGGATTAGGCCGATTGTCGGTGACCGAGTCGAATACTCTTTAGGCGGCAATGGCCAGGGTCGGATAGAAAGCATTCTTACAAGAGAAAGTGAGCTTCTGAGACCCAGAATTTCCAATATAGAGCAGATTCTCCTGGTGCTTTCCCTTAGAGAACCAGCCGTTCAGAATGTCATTACAGACCGGTTCCTTGTTCTGGCAGAATATGCCAAGCTGCCTGTTGTTGTAGTCATTAACAAGATCGATCTGCTTTCTGATGGTGAAATAGAGAAGTTCATCGAAATCTACGGCGAGTATTACGACATTCGTCGGGTCTCTTCAAAGAAGGAGATTAACATAGATGAATTGCGCGACATTTTAAAAGGCAAGATAAGTGTGATGGCTGGAATGTCTGGTGTCGGAAAGAGCAGCCTGCTAAATACTCTTAATCCAGGTCTGAAATTGAGAGTGTCGGAAATATCTAGAGGTTTGGAGAGAGGGCGGCATACTACTTCCTACGTGGAATTGCTCCAGTTCGATTTCGGAGGGTTGATAGCCGATACACCTGGCTTTGCAAATCTAGAATTGCCAGACATAGAGTCAGACTGCCTCAAGAGATTTTTTCCGGAGATAGCTCAGGAAAGTGGAATGTGCGCTTTTTCCGACTGCGTCCATATCGATGAACCGGGGTGTTACGTCAAGGAGCTTATAAAAGCCGGTAACATTCACGTGAGTCGTTATGATAGTTACTTGAGTATGTATAATGAATTAAAGGAAAGAGAAAGGGAGAAGGGAGGAAAGAAGTATGGCTAAGATATCTCCCTCTATTCTTGCTGCCGATTTGACCAATCTTGCCTGTGAAGTGAATAAAGTACGAGCAGCAGATTTTCTGCATATAGATGTTATGGATGGGATATTCGTCCCTAATATCACTTTTGGGGTACCGATCATGGAGGCAATCGGTAGATTGAGTCATCCACCTCTCGATGTTCATTTAATGATTGAGGAGCCCTCCAGATATGTGAGAGAATATGCAAAACTTGGTGCAAAGAATCTTCATGTTCACGTGGAGGGCAACTATCATCTTTATAGGCTGCTGGGACAGATAAAAGAGTGTGGAGTCAATGCATTCGTGGTTTTGAATCCCTCAACACCCGTTTCCTGGCTTGAAGAAGTTCTTCCTGTTACTGACGGTGTGCTTGTTATGACCGTTAATCCCGGCTACACAGGTCAACGATTTATTCCGGAAGCTGCAAGAAAAATCGAATCGCTCGATCGTATACGCTGCGAGCGAGGGTTTGACTTTGAGATCGCAGTCGATGGCGGTGTAAGCCTCGACAATGCGAAAGAGCTTGTTAGTAAAGGCGCTGATATCCTAATTATGGGAGCAGCGGTATTCAGATCAGAATCTCCATCAATAGTTGTTGATAGGATCAAGGAGTTAAGAAGGTGAAGCTTTACCTGGTTACTTCCAATGAAAACAAGCTTAGAGAGATCAGCCTGCTGCTTCCCGATGAAATCCAGCTTGAGTCTATTGAAGCAGCTGCGTCGCACAGAGAAATTGTTGAAGATTCGCCGACCTTTCTCGGCAACTCGCTGAAGAAGATTGAAGCTTATATGGATCTTGGAGTACCTCTTCTAGCAGATGATTCGGGACTTATGATAGATTCTCTCGGAGGTTTTCCTGGAGTGAACTCTGCAAGGTTCATGAAAGGCAGTAGTTATGCTAGCAAAATGCGGGCTATACTTGACCGGATGGAAGGTGAGCAAGAAAGGACTGCGAGATTCATCTGCGCAGCCCTCTTCTATGATCCTTTGAACTCTACATTACTTGGTGTTG
This sequence comes from Mesotoga infera, assembly GCA_011045915.1. NCBI lineage: Bacteria > Thermotogati > Thermotogota > Thermotogae > Kosmotogales > Kosmotogaceae > Mesotoga > Mesotoga infera. Next base: position 71,187 of record DSBT01000120.1, on the reverse strand, counting down.
AAGGAAAAGTAGATGGGACAATATCCAGAAGAATTTCCGGAACCGGGGGGTTCGGCTACGATCCGATATTCATCCCCAGAGGCTATTCTGATACATTCGCCGTTCTCGGTGACTCGGTAAAGAAGAGACTCTCTCATAGATCCAATGCCTTCAAGAGGCTTTTTTCACTGGTTTGCCTTTGTGACGAGAAAGTATAAAGAGAGCGATTCCGGCGAAAAGAAGAACCACCGAGACAACTTGAGCCGTTCTGACATCCGTCTTTCCTATGTACAGGCTGTCCAATCTCAACCCTTCAACAAAGAATCTCACGATCGAGTAGAAGATCATGTATAGTGCCGTGACCTCACCAAAATTTCTTCTCTTTCCCAGATACCAATAAAGAAACGAAAATATGACTACATTTGCAAGGCTCTCGTAGAGAAAGGTCGGATGAAAGTATTCGTATCCAGAATAACCGGGCATACGATATCTCAAGGGAACGAACATTCTCCATGGAAGATTGGTTGGCGAACCGTAGGCCTCGTAATTGAGGAAATTTCCCCAGCGACCTATGGCCTGAGCTAGTGGCAACACGGCCGTGAAGATATCTGTAACCTGAAGAAATCTCAGTTCAGCCTTTTTTCTCAGCTTGACGTAAAGGAACGTGACGATTAGAGCTGCGAAAAAAGCCCCATGAATTGCTAGTCCTCCGTCCCAGGTTCTGAAAATGCTCCAGAAATCCCCTTTGTATATCTCATAGTTGAAGACGACATAGTAGATTCTGGCGCCCAACACCCCGAAGATTATGCCAATGAAGACTCCTTCAATCATGTAATCTTCCTTAATTCCTTCTTTGAGGCCCTGATGCCTTCCTAGAACATATGCAACGATTATTCCTGCAGCAATCATCACTCCATACCATCTGATTGAAAAGGGGCCAAGACTTTCCACAATAATGGGATTTAGTATCAGTTCGCCGCTGAATACTGCTCTCAAAAAGAAAAACAGTGCAACCGCAGAGGCTGCAGCCACCGACATTAGAACTACTCTTTTCTTCATATCAACCCCCTCTTTTGACTCGCCAAGACGTTTCGTGCAAGACAGATCACAAATCACAAAAGAGCTAACTGCCTATTGCTGAGAAGAATCCTCTCCGGAACTGCTTTCACCATCTTTCTCTTCTTTTTCAGTTGATGGTTCCATTTCACTGATTGCAGCGCGCTCAATTACTGAATCAAGAACTTTATTTCTAATTATGGTTGAAATGATGTCTTCCTTGATGTCTTCACGAGAAGCAACCATCTCTCTTGCTCTGTCGGCAGATATGCCCCAGTACGGTGCCATTTCCTCCGCATAAGCTTCAATTTCCTCTTGTTCGGCTTTGAAGCCTTCCTTCGAAGCGATTTCGTCAATGAATCTTGATTTCTTTATCTCATCAAAGACACCACTTCTGAAGTTTTCTAGAAGCTTTTCTTCGCTTCCGGCCTGTTTCAAGTAGTTATCATAGCTCTTCTCTTTCTTCGAGTTTTCTATAGTCCTCTGAACGAAATAATCGAGCGTTGAGTCAGAGATTTCTATTTCAACCAGATCGTTGATCTTGTCCATAGCCTGCTGTCTCAAAAAGTCCTTCTGCCAGTTCAAGAAGGACTCCACTCCCTCCTTCTCGACAATCCGTTTGAGCTCTTCGAGAGAGTTGGCCTCGGCGTTCACAGTCTTCGCGAATTCATCGTCAAGATCTAATGGACTCTTGCTGAGAACATCCAATATTTTAACCGAATAGAAGTATTCATTGTCAGAGTCTTCGAATGTTCTGTCAAATTCAACCACGTCACCCTTTGCCTTACCAATCACATTTTTGACAATCGGCCTGTCGTCTTCGGGAGCAATTGTCAGCTCCTGAACTTTGTTTTCAGCAATTTTCTTGCCGTCTTTAATTATTGTGTATTCTATCTTGACTATGTCGCCATTTCTAACCGGCCCCTCTTTTGGCTCCACTATAGCGTGTTCGTTTCTAAGTTCTTCCAGCCTATTGTTCACATAATTGAGTACTACTTCATCCTTCTTTGGGACTTTGAGATCAAGGTTTTCATAGTCGAGAATCTTGACTTCCGGATCTCTGTGAAGCTTCACTTCGATTCTTGCACCTTCTCCCTCCATCTTCTGATCAGTAATAACTGCTGGGATTAGGATTTTCTCTTCCTTCAGTTCTTCCTCGATTCTATCTGAGAGGACTTCAAGAACCATCTCTTCAAAGCTCTCTGCAAGGAAGTTTCTCACTATGTTCAGAGGCACCTTTCCCTTCCTGAAGCCCGGTATTGTGTACTGCTGATTCACGTATCTTCCAACGTCCATTTCTGCCTTCCTAACCTCTTCCGAACCAAAGGAAAAAAGAAAGGTTTCAACATTCTCTTCTTTCTTCACAAAGTTTTTCTCCACTGGGAATTACCTCCATTCAGGTACTGTTTTTTTTTATGTCGTTTAATTATACTTATCTGTCGATTTGTCGCGGTTAAAGAGATGTTATAATTAACCTTTGTCTCATCTGAGTTCAATCAACTCGTACTTAAGATTCTTCGGATCCATTATTACAACGGTTTGTCTTCCAGTTAGATAGCCGCATGTTTCACCAGGATTTAAAACCACGGGACTAGAATCCAGCCTAATATCGAGCTTATGTGTATGGCCGTAAAAAATAAAATCAGCTCTCAATGTATCTTTCAGTCCGAAAGGCTCATGCATTAGAATAACCCTATGGCCGTCTACCTCGATCTCCTTCGGGCCTTTGATTAGGGAACTCCCAAGCAGGCTCTTGAGGCCGAGCAGCTCTCCGTCATTGTTTCCTATGATTACATGGAGTTCTCCACTGAACCGAAGTAGCTCTCGAGCAGCGAAAGGTGAAACGATATCTCCGCAATGAAAGAGAACATCAACTTCTCTGTCAACTGCGAGACTCACAGCTTCGGCGATTCTTGTCATGTTGTCATGAGAGTCCGACATTATCATCCATTTCATATAACTCACCTCTCAGCGTTTGCATTTGGTGTTGAAAAGTGAAGGTGTATCGAATACAATTATAACTGCACGTGTCCCGAGAGACAAAGGGTTACGGATCTGAAGCCTGCGGAGGTTTGTTTGAACAATAAGAGATTGATAGTTCGCTTCTGCTGTGGAGGTCTCATGAGATTTCTTTCCCACCAGGAAACCGTCACAGCAATTGAACGGACAATCAGGAGATCTGGCTTGCCCATTTCTTTTACACAGGGATTTCATCCCAGAATAAAAGTGAGTTATTCGCCAGCAATTCCAACTGGAGTGGCAAGTCTGGCGCACTATGTCCTTCTTGAAACAGATGAAAAATGCAGTAATCCCATGAGTCTGTTGAACTCCACAGCCAATTATACCCTTCGCGCTCTATCGTCATGGTATCTGTCTTCCGAACACAAAAGAATTGAAGATTTCATCGATGCCTACAGAATGGTTCTCCTACTTCCTAAAGACCTCTATGATCCTAATCTCTATGATGCAGGCGCTGAAGTCAAAAAAAAGACCAAGAGCGGGCAAAGAGATTACCTGGCAGGAGACGTGTTTCAGGATATCTCAGTGACCACCTTGAAAACTGTCTATATGGTAAAATATTCTCAGCCAGTAGACTCAATGGTTCCAGCGGAGGAAATGCTAAAGATTTTGTCGAAAGAAGGCACCGCTTCTCATGAAGGGGTAATTGTTTTTGTGGAAGAAGGGCAACTTCGTGGGAAAAATACTTCAAATATTCTGGATGAAATAGGAGGGATATGATATGTCCGGTCATAACAAGTGGGCAAATATCAAGCACAGAAAGGGCGCTCAAGACGCCAAGAGATCAAAGGTTTTCACGAAGATCATTAGAGAGCTTATGGTCTCGGCAAGAGAGGGTGGTTCTGATCCAAACACCAACACCTCTTTGAGGACAGCTATAGAAAAGGCGAGAGCAGCAAATATGCCTAAAGACACGATGGAAAAAGCAATCAAGAAAGGCGCAGGGGAACTCGAAGGCCAGTCGTTCTCTGAGGCTCTTTACGAAGGATACGCCCCAGGCGGTGTTGCACTTCTGATAAGATGTCTTACTGATAATAAGAACAGAACCGCTCAGGAAATTAGGCACACGCTTTCGAAATACGGAGGCTCGATGGCCGAAAGCGGCGCAGTGAGTTGGATGTTTGAAAGAAAGGGAATAATTACCGTAGCAAAAGAACAGATTTCTGATCTCGAAGAGTTTCAGCTTCTTGCTATAGAGGCAGGGGCCGAGGATATAAAGGACGAAGCAGATCCAATTGAGATAGTTACCTCTCCGGACTCCGTATCGGATGTAAAGACTGCCCTTGAGGAGAACGGCTATTCATTGTCTTACGATATGAGTTACATTCCAAGCAACACGCTGAAAGTTGAGGGTTCAGATGCCGGTAAGCTCTTCAAGCTTCTCGACATTCTTGAAGATAACGACGATGTTCAGGAGATCTACGACAATTCAGATATCGATGAAGCCGAAATGGAGGCTCTCGCCGAGCAGATGGGTTGATCCTCTCTGCCCTTTCGGGCAATTTGTGGAGTGATAATAATTGCTGTCTCTTCTTGGGATTACTCTGGCTTTGATTCTTGATCAAGTTAGCAAGTATTTTGTCGAGAATGGAATGACATATTTTCAGCGAATAGATTTGGTCGGAGGAATTTTTGGCTTAAGATATGTGAGAAATACAGGTGTGGCATTTGGCCTTTTTAATAATCAGGAGCCTTTGCTTCTGGCTTTTGTTGCTATTGGAATCGTATTAGCGATAGTAATTGCTTCGAGTTTTCATTCCTCCAAACTATCCAGATGGGAGTCCTTCTTTGTTGGCCTGATTGTTGGTGGTGCACTAGGTAACAATGTAATAGACAGACTGAGATTAGGGCACGTTGTTGATTTCTTTGAACTAAAGGGGTTCCCTGCGATCTTCAATTTTGCAGACATGTGCATTGTCTTTGGTGCGGCCTTACTTACACTTTCCGTATATCGAAGGGAGAAACGTGCTTCAAGAGATAATAGTCTCCAGTCGTGAGGACGGCTGGAGACTTGATAAGATAGTCGTTGAGAAGGCTCCACCATGGGTTTCCCGCACATTTGTGCAGCGCCAGATAAAAGAATCGAAGGTTTTTGTGGACGGGAAACCCAAAAAACCTGCCTACAAAGCAAGAACAGGAGAATCAATTACTTTTGAGCTTCCCGACAAACCAGAGGTTCTGTCTGTAGAACCTGAAGAAATCCCCCTTAATATTGTCTTCGAAGATCGCGACATAATCGTCGTGAACAAGGACCCGGGCATAATTGTTCATCCTTTGCCCAGAAAACAGACTGGAACACTCGTAAATGCTCTCCTAAACCACTGTATGGATCTCCAGGGTATTGGAGGTGTGATGAGACCCGGTATTGTTCACAGATTAGATAAAGATACCAGCGGTGTAATAATTGTGGCAAAGAATGATCTTGCTCATCTCTCTCTCTCAAGTCAGTTCAAGAACAGATTGACTTCCAAGGATTACATAGCACTTGTTAGAGGCAAGACCCCAATATCCGGCAAGATTGATTATTCGATTGCCCGCCATCCTGTGAACAGACTAAAGATGTCAGTAAATGAAAGTGGTAAGGAGTCTCTAACATATTATCGAACTCTGAAGAGTTTTTCTGAAATCGCCTCTTTGGTTTTTGTAAGTCCTAAAACCGGCAGGACACATCAAATCAGGGTACATATGAGAGAAATGGGTTTCCCGCTTCTTGGAGACGCCGTTTACGGCAAGGCTAGAGACGATGAGATATTCGGAGTCAGGAGGCAGATGCTTCATGCGGTGAGACTCACAGTATCTCACCCTCGCTCGGGGAAGAGAATGACTTTTGTTGCCCCACTCCCCTCCGATATGAAGGAAGTATTGGTGAACCTGTCGGAGCTGGTGACAAAAAGATGAAAACGGCTTTCTTGATCACGAAGCACGAGTTGTTCAGTTCCGTACTTGAAATTAAGGACACGACTGAAGAATTGAAGAAGAGAGGTTACAGAAGATGTGTGATTCTTGATTCCTCTCTCTCATCCTTTGTGAAGTGGCATTCTGTTCTCTCCAGTTCGGGTATAGTGACCGTGCCGGGTCTGAGCAAGGGATACGAGTACTGGATTGCAAGAAACGAGAGTGGTTTCAGAGAACTCCTCGGTGGTGTTCTTCGTGATTCTGAGAACCTGATAAACATAAAAGGAAAGCCACGTAATCTTGACGGTTCTTCAAAAAATCCAATCTGGGAGTGTCGCTATCTTGATCATCAAAGTGAGAGATTCAGAGTCTATACTTCGCTCGGGTCTTCCATTGAAACAGCTGATTACTCTTTACCAGATGAAAAGCTTTATACAGAGATTAGGGAAGATCTGAATGAACTGCTCTCAAGACTACCTGGAGAATTCCATTTTCAGAAGATAAATCATGTTTTCCCAGTAAGATTATCACCAGAAGAGTTCGCTTCGCTTCTGCGAAGAATTGTCGAAACGAAGAAATTGGGAGACAGATACTCTGCAAGGCTTGAAAGAGAGCTTTCGGTAATCCTTGCCAAAGATATTCAAGATTATTTCTTGACGGTCTCAAAGATTGTTGAAATCGCGAAGAGCAATAATTGCTGGATAGGTCCCGGAAGGGGTTCAGCCGCCGGTTCACTTGTCAGCTATTTGCTTGGTATAACCCGCGTTGATCCCGTTGAGGAAGAGCTCTTCTTTGAAAGATTTCTTAGTCTGAAGAGAAATGACCCACCTGACATTGACCTCGACGTGGATGATAAATCCAGGCAGAGACTCCTGAAGATACTTGGCGAGTATTTTGGCCATGACCGTTGCTGCCTGATAAGTACTGCTTCAACTTTCAGTTTTAAAGGAGCTGCACGGGAAATTGGACGGAAGCTTGAGGTCGATGGACAGAGAGTATCGAGACTAATAGATTGGAGTAAGGAGGGGCAACGATTTCCATATGCATTTGAAAACGATGTTGATATGAAACAGTTGTTTGAAATGTCGAAGCTTATCGTTGGACTCTATTCGGGATTTTCAATTCATCCGGCTGGAATAATTCTCTCTAATACTCCTCTCACGGGACTTATACCTCTCAATTCGAGTGATAGCCTGGCAGTTTCCCAATGGGACATGGATTCTCTTAGAATTGTCGGGTTGCAGAAGATTGATCTTCTCGGTTTGAAGAACCTGTCTCTCCTGAAGGAAATGACAAAGGAAAGAGAACCGTGGGACTACCCAACGAATGACCACAAGACTTATGAAGCTCTTGGTAGAGGATACACTTCGGGAGTATTCCAACTCGATGCACCTTTTGCGACAAGGGTCGTGAGATCGGTTAAACCTGTTTCGCTAAGAGACATTTCAATCTCTATAGCCCTTAATAGGCCTGGCCCAATCAAATCTGGAGTTACCGAGCGTTTTCTAAGACTTTCAAGAACTCCCTCAGAGATTGAGAAGATGAAGAGAAAGGTTCCTGTTTTAGCGGAAACCGGTGGGCTTCTGGTGTACCAGGAACAGGTTTTGAAGATTGCTGCGAGCATGCTCTCTCTGGAAGCTGATGACGGTGAGCTCCTTAGAAGAGCTCTTTCCAAGAAAGATAAAGAAGCTGTGGATGGACTGCTTCGAAGTTCACCTGGCTATCGTGAACTACTACCGGATAGAAGGGAGAAGCTGTACTCTTTCCTTGTCAATTTTGCTGGATATGCATTCAACAAGGCTCACAGTCTTAGCTACGCAATGATTTCGTATTGGTTGGCGTACTTCAAGGCAAACCGTCCCGAGATCTTCTACCCGCTTATATTGGTCGAACTTCCCCGGGACAGCCTGCCGCGAGCCGTTTCAGAGATAAGGGATCAGGGTTTGGAGCTATGTGCAGGGAAAGATGCTTCGGAGAGCTCCGGCTGTATATCTCTTTCCATTCCGAGACTTCTTAAGAACCATGAACTGAGACCTGTTCCTGTTGAGGATTCCTTCTTCACCTTTGTAAGAAACAACAGGTCGAAATACCAAGCAAGAGATCTTGAAAGGCTAATCAAAAGCGGTTATCTAGATGATTTTGGAGAAAGAAACGAATTGTTGAAGAAAATGAACGACGCCTTGATGGGAGTCGATCCCGAACTCAAATCTATCCGCTCTGTATTTGGTTACAAGGAAGAGACACTTGAGAAAAGCGAGAGAGACACATTGGTCGACAGGGCAATGATGGAAGTGGAGGTTCTTGGCTTCAATTTGACAGAAATTGAACCGCCAGATATTTCCAGAGAAGCTACTGATTTCGAGATAACAACGGCGCTTGCCTGTTTGAGAACGGGGATAGCGCCTTACAGGAGAGTAGATTATATGGGAAAGAGTTTCATCACTGACGGAAGATCGTTTGTTGAGATAAGTAATCAAGTTCCTATTCAAGGGTATGTCTTGTTCAAGAGCGGAAGACCTTTTGAGATGAAGGAGAGAATTTCGGAAGTCAATAGAGTATTCTTCGGGCCAATTGAAGCAAAGCATCTTACCGATGGCGTCAAAATAGAGAATGTGTTGGTTAGAACAGGAACTGCTCAGAGGGTAATCCAAAAAGCGAAGCCTATAGATGCTGATGCCGATGAGATAATCTGGAAATAGAGATTGGAGGAAATCTTGGAGATCTACTTTGTGAGGCATGGGGAGACTGAATGGAACAATAGCAACCGATGGCAAGGAAGATCGGATATTCCCTTGTCAGAAAAAGGTAGAGAGCAAGCCGAGAAAACGGGCAGGTTTCTCAAGAGAGTAATTCCAAATACTGCTGAGATCTTCACCAGTGATTTAATAAGAGCAAGAGAGACTGCTGAAATCATTGGCCGCTATCTATGCAAATCTCCTATAGTCAACCCTGTTCTTCGTGAGGCGGATGTTGGTCTTTGGAACGGCTTTGGCATTAGCGAGGCTTTCGAGAATTTTGGTAACCTTATAGAGTACTGGCGCAAGGACCCCTGGGCCGACATTCCCGACACAGAACCCCTGGGCGCAGTTCAAAGAAGAGCAGTTGAGTTCGTGAGGTATCTCTCTTCGAGTTATCCAGGGAAGCAGGTAGTTGTTGTCTCTCACGCATTGTTGATTAGAACCGCTCTCTGCCATGCTATGGGGTTGTCGCTTGAGAATCACTATCGACTTTCGATTCACAACTGCTCAGTGTCCACAATTGGAGTTGGAGGGGAAGAAATCAGAGCCCTTGAGCTGAATCTGTGGCGACATCTGGAGGATTACTAGTGGCAGTGGAAGTGAGAGTCAATCTTTTGCCACGTTTGCTAACCGAGGAAACAGACGTTGCCGTGGTGATTGATGTACTCAGAGCTACCAGCACCATGACGGCTGCACTTCATTTCGGAGCTGAGAAGATAGTGCCGGTGCTTTCAGTCGAAGAAGCAAAGAAATACAGGGAGTGCAACTCTGAAGTGCTAACTTGTGGTGAAAGAGGGTCTGCGAAGATCGAAGGTTTTGATATTGGCAATTCCCCGCGCGAGCTCTCTAAAGAGATTATTGAAGGGAAGGAACTGGTAATTACCACAACCAACGGGACAGTTGCAGTCTCAAGATCAAAGAGGGCAAGAAAAGTAATTCTTGCTTCTTTCCTGAATCTGGAAAGCGTTTGTAGACTTCTGAAAAGAGAAAGCGGGAGAATAGATTTACAGTGCTCAGGTACCGACGGTGAACCTTCACTGGAAGATACTTTGCTTGCTGGGGCACTCGTTTCTCAGCTCAAAATGAGCCACAACAATGAGAGCTGCAGGATTGCCTCAGCGCTTTATGAAGCCGTCAAAAATAATCTGGAGAGTTTCATCTTGGAAAATGGGATGCATGCGAAGAGACTTGTCTCTCTTGGTTTTTTTGAAGATGTGGGCTTTTGTGCTAAAATCAATATGTACGACCTGATCCCGCTTTGGCGGGATGGTGGGTTCGTACGGGGGTAGTTCGATGGAATTCGTTTCTAATGCTTTTTTTGTTATAGCGATGGGTGCGCTCTTTCTATCTTTGATTTTCTTTGAGATTGGCACAAAAAAGGTGCGCAAACCAAAGAGCGAAGTGAAGCCTGAAGATTACAAACCTTATGATAAGAAAGGCTGGTATTCCCTTGTTGCAGCTGGAGGGTTTCTTGGTCTGTCTTTGTTGTTTGCATTGATTTTGTGAAGGTCGAGGGGGTTGATGAAATGCCTAGCAAGCTAGCAGTTGACAATGTAGTTTCGAAACTGCCGGGAGTTCACAGCGCGCGAATCGTCTATGATGAGAACGGAGAAATGGTCGAGATTCATGTTCTGGCGGACATTTCCAAACCGGCAAAGCAATTGGTTAGAGATATTGAAACAGCAATCTTCGCTTCGAGCGGGATCAAGATTGATAGGAAGATAGTCTCTATCGCACAGATATCTCTTGATTCTGGGGATGAAGAAGAGGCTTCGGTAATAAGACCTTACCAAAAGGAAGAAGTCCAAGGGTACAACTTCCAACTTACGAGTCTCGAAACAAAAGCCACAATTAGACGGCTCGATATTACTGTAATCCTAGATTATGAAGGGAAAGAGCTTGAGGGTTCTTCCATAGTTGATGTTGGTGATGACGAGAAATACATGGCGATTGTAGAGTCTACAGTCGCGGCCATCAGAGACGTAATACCCAGTTTCAGGATTGAGTTCATTGAAAAGCTTGAATACGGGATGACAGAAATTGTTATGGCCGTTGGATCTTCACTTGTAAATGGAAAGAGAAAGAGAGAAGCTGGCGCGAGGCTCTGCAAGAAGGATAGTCTGAATGATTTCGCGCTGGTCGTCCTAGAGATAATAAACAAGATCTGAAATCTAAAACACTGATTGATAAACTGCGGAGGTGCTCTGATGGAATTGTCGCACTTTGTCTCTTCTGTAACGCCCTCGGCCACACTTGAATTCAACAAGAAAGCCATGGACCTTGCAAAATCAGGAGAGAATGTCGTGAAACTCACTGCTGGTGAACCTGATTTCCCCACTCCCAGACCTATTGTTGATGCAGCGATCAAAGCTTTAAATGAGGGGAAAACGAAGTACACAAATGCCTCTGGAATTGATGAATTAAGAAAGGCGATCACTGTGAAACTTCAGAGTGATAACGGTCTTCACTACTCACCTGAGGAAATTGTGGTTTCAAACGGCGGGAAGCAAGCGATTTATAACGTGCTTAAAGCCTTGTTGAACGTGGGGGATGAAGTAGTAATCATTTCTCCGGCCTGGGTGAGCTATGAGGCACAAATTCTATTGTGCGGTGGTGTGCCTGTAGTTGTCCCGGCTAGAGTCGAGAAGGGTTTTGTTCCCGAAATTCATGAAATCGAAAAAGCAATTACCGATAGAACACGCGCAGTAATGATAAACTCTCCAAACAACCCAACCGGAGCCATATATCCTGAAGAGTTTCTTAGAGGCTTGGGTAAGCTTTGCGTAGAGAGAGATCTTTTTGTTATTTCCGATGAGGTGTATGAGAAGCTCGTATTTGATGCCCCGCATTTCTCTATTGCCTCGATTGAGGGTATGAAGGAGAGGGTCGCGGTAATTAACGCTTTCTCAAAAACCTATGCAATGACGGGCTGGAGAGTCGGTTATTCCGCCACACCGATGAAAGTGGCCAGGGCGATTTCGAAAATTCAAAGTCACCTTTCCTCGAATGTCAACACAATGGCTCAGTACGCCGCCTTGAAGGCTTTCGAAGTTGACACATCTTCTATGGTGGAAGAGTTTCGGAAGAGGAGAGATTACGTGGTTTCAAGACTGGATCAAATTGGATTGAAGTTCAGCAAACCCGCTGGAGCTTTCTATGTTTTCATAGACATCAGATCTTTTCTTGGAGGAAGGTTCAAGAACTCAAATGATTTTGCAATCGGTCTTCTTGAGGAGCAGAAAGTTGGAATGGTTCCAGGAAGCGCATTCAGCTACGAGGGGTTCATAAGAATTTCTTTTTCGAGTTCGGCCGAAGAACTCAGAGAAGGACTAGACAGATTTGACAGATTTCTAAAGACGCTTTGACTATCTACCCGTCCAGTCTAGACTCCATCTGAACGATTGGGTTAGGAACTGAACGCTCTCTAGATCAGACTTTGATAGGTCGTCAAGCATCCTGTTCATTGCATCTCTGAAGGCATATTGTGTGTTTCCCGAACGTATTTCCATCAGGCATTCTACTGTCGCAGCGAACTGGTCGGCTGCCCACACGAGTCTGCCTTCATGAGATTCAAATGGATCCAGCATTCTGTATTTGAGCTCTTTGATAAGTCTATCTGGCATTCCGGCTAGCAGATTCTCGGTGACCATTCGCTCCTCAACTTGTGCGATTACTTCTTCGAACCCCGGGACTTTTTTCTTAGTTGGAGTGATAATGTCACCTGTCATGCTTTCTGGAATATCATGTAGAAGGGCGAGTTTGACGGATTCAACCGGATTTATAACCTTGCCGTTTTCCTCCTCCATGCAGGAGAGAATATACGCCGTTATTGTGACGTAGAATGAATGGGCGGCAACGGTAGTCGGTACGTTTCTGTTCAATCTGTTCCAGCGAACTGCCCTTATCAGAACGATTAAGGCATTTGTGTAGCGCTCTAGCCACTCAGAGTCAGCTATTAAACGATACGGTTCAAAGTTTCCGAAACTCTCTATCCGTTGCTCCAAATCTTTCAGCGGTCTGTTGAAGAAGTCAGGAAAATATCTGGCATGGAGTCCGGCTTCGAGTTTGGCTGAGAGAAGGTCTCCGGTCTGGATAATCTTGCCTTCAATTGTATCGTCTTTTGAGTGAACCATCGAGAGGTAGAAAGGATCGTGTCTATCGTCAGGAAGGTACTGAACGATCTCCTCCACCGTTCGTGAGAAGACATCATTCCACTTGTCAGGTGAAAGCGACTTGATCAGTATCTTTGTGTCCACAGAGATGTCAGAGAGAAGGCATTTTGGAAGTTCTTTGAGAACAAGTCTCTGAAACAGTTTCTTGTCGTCGACATGAAGACCATTGAGGCTGGCCATCTCGGACATCAACAGACAGTATTGCGCCGATATGAAGGCGTTCTCGGCCTCGTTGGTCCTAAGTAGAGTCGGTGTGTTGTTCCATCTATACATTGTGAAAAGATTTGTTGCCAGTTCCAGAAGTTTCACGTATCCTTGAAACACGGAGGCACCTCCCCAATGCAGTGCATAGATATATGTTGCTACAATTATAGGTGTAAGTTGCAATAAATAAAAGTCTTTAGATGGAAAAGAGGCGGTATCATGAATATTGATAAATGGACAAACAGGACCTATCCCGTTTTTGAAGAAAACAGAAGTCTTGAGGAGATCCTTGCCGAAACAAAGAAAATTGGATTGACAACGATCATTTCGGTAGACAAGGAAGGGAGATTATCTGGAGTTGCACGACTAGACGAGATTTTGGAGAGCGATGCTTCCGGGTTGCTTTCAGGAGTTGTGGGTGAGCCTGTATTTTACTGTCGAGATTCGGACTTTATTGAGGATGCTGCTCTGATGCTAATTGAGAGTCACGATTATGTTCTTCCCGTCGTGAACGATGATTTCTTTGTCGTTGGGGCAATAGGGGTCTTCGAGATTCTTGAAGGTTTGATGGAATTCACTGCCATGGACAAACCGGGAACCAGGATTTCAATCGTTCTAGATGACAAACCCGGTGCTTTGAGAGATGTTGTGGACTTCCTGGCCGAAAGAGAAGTGAACATTCTTTCGATAATCACATCTGCTTCAGAAAGCGAGGATTCCAGGCGCGTTGTCATAAGAACAGACGAATCTGACATAAGCATGATTGCCGAAATACTTCAAGAACAAGGGATTTCATTTGAAAGCATAAGTGAAGAGGAGGGTTTTAGTGTCTGAATTTGCCAGTTACCTCTTGTTGGGAGTAGTGCAAGGAGCAACGGAGTTTCTTCCCGTTTCTTCATCTGGACATCTCACGATCTTCTCCAGTTTTCTCAACGTACCGCTTGACGCCGAATCCAAGGCTGCTTTTTTTGCTGTCCTGCATCTCGCCACTTTTGGTGCTGTTCTGTTGTTCACATTCAGAGATCTGTGGGCGATCTTAGCGGGTCTGGGTAGGCCGGAAAAAAGAAGCTCATCGATCAGGTACATTGGACTGCTCTTCATAGCAACAATACCTGCGGTTTTAGCGGGTTTCTTGCTAGAAGATGAGATTAAGTCTCTCTTTTCCGATGTAGCTTTCACTTCGATAATGCTTTTTGTTACGGCTGCTGCCCTATTCATTTCTGATAGGTTCAAGGGGAACCGAAGGATTCTCGACCTGTCTTTTGCGGGTGCGCTGTCGATTGGAATTTTTCAGGCAGCCGCAATAGCTCCTGGAATATCCAGGAGCGGCCTGACAATATTCGGTGCTCTTCTCATCGGAATGATGAGAAGTGATGCAGTCAGGTTCTCATTTCTTTTGAGTCTTCCAGTAACTCTTGGAGCCGGTATTCTCGAGATTTCGAGAGTAAGCCTTCCACTTTCGACAGTTCTGCTGGCATCTCTTCTTGCCTTCCTTATGGGCATAGTCGGACTTTGGCTCCTAAAGAAACTTGTTCTGAAGCGGCGTCTGAGATTCTTTGGCATATACTGTATAATTGTAGGGACGATCGGATTGATTTTTCGAGGAGTGATGTGACTTGGACTTGAGTCTCCTCTTTCCCGGCAGCATCGTTTTTGTGCCGGGAATGATGGATGCCCCTACAAGTAGTTGTGTTTTGCTTGTGGAAGATAGCAAAAAGATTCTCGTCGATCCCGGCGGGTTTCCTTCGATTAAGATTCTGGAAGAAAGATTGACTTCTATGGGACTTTCCCCGGATAGCATAACCGACATATTGCTGACTCATTTTCATCTGGATCACGCTTTTAATAGTATGTTTTTCCCCCATGCGACGATTCGTTTGCACGCCAATTATCAGAGCAGAAACTATGGTTCTTTCGGTCCTGTAGTGGGAGCAATGTATCTAAAAATCATTGATTCGTGGAGGAGGGTCGAGCCATTCAACGGTGGTGAGAAGATTCTGGGATCAATTGATGTTCTCAAATCTCCCTTTCACTCCAGAGACCATGTTTCCTTTTTCCTTGAAACTGAAAATCATGGTAAAGTGTTCATTTGTGGCGACGTATGCACAAGGCAGATAAACTATCACGAAATTCGTAAAGGTATGAGATCAGACGCAGCGGCAGCTTTCGTTACTAAGTACTTCGAAATGGCCGACACGGTTATCTTCTCTCATGACCTACCGTTATTCAAGAGGTGATGGAATGAAAGTGCTTTTTGTCTCTTACGAGGTTTATCCACTTGCAAAAGTCGGAGGTCTGGCAGATGTTGCTGGAGCTTTGCCAAAGTATCTTAAAGATCTCGGGGTTGAAATCGATATATTAATGCCATTTCACAAGTCTGTGGACAAGTATGTAACCTCAAAGACCGGATCAATTCTGAAAACAAGGTTCATGGAGAGAGAAATCTCTTTTGAACTCTACAAGAAATCACGCCCGCTTGGTAGCGTTGATGTATTTCTCCTTGGCAATGAAGAGCTCATGGATTCCGATGAAGTCTATGGAGCATCCGATCTAGGACTTCAGGCCATGAGTTTTTCCGATGCCGCGGCGGGTTTTGCTGCTGATAACGGTTATGATATAGTCCATCTGAACGACTGGCATACAGGCTTGATGGCTGTATATTTGAAACAGGCAAATGCAAAGTGCAAAACAGTCTTCTCTATACACAATCTTGCTTACCAGGGTACTTATTGCAGAGAATATCTTCAGCTCTCCGGTATTGAGAGTCGTTACCTAAATGACATCACAGAAGGGAGCGACATCAACTTCATGAGGGCTGGTCTGGAATATTCTGACAAACTAAGTACGGTATCCCCCACATATGCCAATGAAATTCAGACGGAAGAATACGGAGCGGGTCTGGAAGAGGTCCTTTCGAGAAGAAAGAAAGATCTAGTAGGGATTCTAAACGGAATCGATTACTTCGAGTACGATCCCGAAAGGGATCCTCGGTTGTGGGTAAACTACAGTCTCGACAGTATCGAAAAGAAGGAAATAAATAAATCGAATTTGCAGGTGCTGGTAGGTCTTCCAAAGAATAGAGCGCCACTTTTTGGATTGATTTCCCGTTTAGTTGACCAGAAGGGACTTGATCTCATTGAGGAGATTCGGGGAGAGTTAGTAAGACTTCCTATGCAGTTAATTGTTCTTGGAACAGGAGAGAAGAAGTACGAGAAGATGTTCAAAGATCTTCATGAGAATTATCCCGACAAAGTTGCTGTCAAACTTGCTTTTGATCTTGATCTTGCGCAAAAGATCTATTCGGGTGCAGATTTTTTCCTGATGCCATCCAGATATGAGCCCTGTGGCTTAGGTCAGATGTTTGCAATGAGATACGGAACTGTTCCAGTTGTTAGGTACACAGGTGGACTGGCGGATACTGTGAAAGAGTATGGCCTTTCAGACCACGGTAATGGATTCGGTTTTGTTGATTACAGTGGCGAAAGCCTGCTTGAGGCTCTGAAAAAGGCGCTTGAAGTCTACAATCACGACGATTTTTGGCGAGAGGTCGTCCGTAACGCAATGAAAGAAGATTTCTCTTGGGAAGCGTCGGCCAAGAACTATCTTTCCTTATATGAGCAAACTTTGGAGGTCAAAGGCAATGCCTGAACTCAGAAAAGATCCAATAATCAAGAGATGGGTTATTATTGCGACTGAAAGAGCGAGGCGCCCACATGATTTTATTAATGCAAAGGAAAAAGTCGAATCCGCCTTTTGCCCATTTGACTACGGAAATGAACACACAACTCCACCAGAAGTAATGGCTTTCAGACCAGCAGATACTGCGAAAGACAGCCCCGGGTGGTGGGTCAGAGTGGTTCAGAACAAATTTCCTGCGCTGGATTCCAGTGTCGAGCCGGAGAGGTTTGGTCATGGGATGTATGATGTGATCAAGGGGTTTGGGACCCATGAAGTGATTATTGAAACACCTGATCATAATGCTTCCATGGCAACTCTATCTTACGAGCAGATCAAAGAGGTTATCTGGGCTTACAAGGAACGCCACCAGGTACTCGAGAAAGACATCAGAATAAAGTACATCTTAATATTCAAGAATCATGGGAGAGAAGCGGGAGCCTCACTTGTGCATTCCCACAGTCAGCTTATCGCAACTCCAATAGTACCGAAGAGGGTTGCTGAGGAGATTGCTGGATCGGCTGAATACTATCGTTTCAGAGAGAGATGCGTTTATTGTGACATGGTGAATCAAGAGGGGCTGGAAGGGACGAGAGTTGTCGAGGAGAACAGCGATTTCATTGCATTTGAACCCTTTGCAGCAAGATTTCCCTTCGAAACATGGATACTTCCGAAGGTTCACAGCTGTAATTTTGGAGAAATATCGGCCTCTCAAATCGATAGTTTCTCTGTGATTCTCAAAAATATGTTGTTGAGAATCCATAAGGCCCTAGACAATCCTCCCTACAACTTTATGCTACATACCGGAATAAAAGGTATTGAGCAGTCGGATCACTATCACTGGCATCTGGAGATTGTGCCAAGGCTTACCAGGGTTGCTGGATTTGAGTGGGGCTCTGGTTTCTATATAAATCCAATGCCACCCGAACATGCGGCCATGTATCTTCGTGAGGTAAGCATTGAGGAGGAATGAAATGGAGACGAAAGTAAGTGATGAGCTGCTAAAGCATCTGGAAGGTCTTGCAAAGCTCGAACTAAAAGAGGAAGAACGAATAGGATTGAAGAAGGATATTGAGGAAATACTGCAATATATGACGCTCCTGGATCAGGTTGATTTCGATGAAGAAGAGATGGTCTCACCTGTGGAGAAGAGTCTTGAACCCAGAGAGGACAACTTTGTCGGGTTTGAAAATTCAAAGCTCTTAAGAGATCTCTTCCCAGAGCGGGAAGGAAGCTATCTTAAGGTGCCCAGGATATACAAAGAAGATAAATGAGCAACGATTTCGGCAGAAGATACGAAGAACTTGCCTGCAAATACTTGGAAAAGTCAGGATACAAGGTTAAGGCCAGGAACGTTTCGTACAGATTCGGGGAAATCGATATTGTGGCTCTCAGAGGCAAGATGTTGGTCTTTGTTGAAGTCAAGGGAGGAAGCTCTTTCAGTCTACCAAGGTACAGGGTAGATGAAAAAAAACTCAGGAGGCTGGAGCTTGCCGCTCAAAGGTACATACTTACCGAAAAACCTGTATTTAGTGAGGCAAGGCTGGATGTTATTGAGGTTCTAGAAAACGGAAAGGTCAACCATTTGAAAGCTGTTGGAAGGTGGTAGAGTGCTAAGAGATGATCTAGCAATTAACGAAGAGTACAAGAGATGGCTTGAAAACTCAACTGAAGAAATGAAAGAGGAGCTAAGGAGATTCTCTCCGAGTGAGGTGAGGGAGAGTTTCGCGCTGGATCTGGAATTTGGAACTGGCGGAATGCGCGGAGTACTCGGCGCTGGAACAAACCGGATGAATACTTTCACCGTCAGGAGAGCCACTTTAGGTTTCGGACGTTGGATATCTGAGAGATTCAGCAACTCATCTGTCGTTATTGCTTTTGATACTAGACGCAAATCAGCTCATTTCGCAGAGGTTGCTGCCGAGGTTCTCTCTTCCATGGGTATCAAGGTTCACTTGTTCATTGAGCCTATGCCGGTTCCCGTTCTGAGTTTCGCCGTGAGAGAGCTGAAAGCCAGCGGCGGTGTTGTGATAACGGCAAGCCATAACCCACCTCAATACAACGGCTACAAGGTCTACACTTCTGACGGTACTCAGGCAGTTCCCAGGTACGCGGAAGAGATAATTGAGAAAGTTGAGAAGTCGGACTACTTTGAGAACTATGATCCCGACAGAACGTTGATTGAAAAAATCCCGAATTCTTTGCTGGAAGGATTCATCGAGACTGTGAAGAAGAATGTTCTGGGGCTATGCTCCGACTACGATGGACTTAGTGTTGTTTATACTCCTCTCCATGGGAGTGGAAATTATCCCGTCTATAAAACCCTTTCAGATCTCGGTCACAAGGTTAAGCGAGTGGAGGAGCAAGCACTCCCGGATGGCAACTTTCCCACTGTGAAGAGTCCTAATCCCGAGGACTTGAATGCCTTTTCTATGGCTTTAAGTGTTGCAGAAGAAGCAGAAGCTGACCTTTTGATTGCGACCGATCCGGACTGTGACAGGTTGGGAATAATGGTGAAGCATGAAGGAGCCTACACAGCTCTTAACGGGAATCAGACGGGTGTAATAATGACTGCGTTCATTCTTGAAAGGTTGAAGGAATCTCTTCCAAGTGATCCATTCATTGTCAAGACAATTGTATCTACCGATCTTGTCAAGAGAATCGCCGCTAAATACAACGTGGAAGTGAAGGAGACTCTTACGGGTTTCAAGTTTATTGGTGAGATCATTGAAAAGTCGGAAGTTGAGGGAAAAGGTAGCTATCTTTTCGGTTTTGAAGAGAGCTACGGCTCGCTTTTTGGAAGACACGCAAGGGATAAGGACGCCGTAAGCGCTGCGGCTTTGGCCTGTACAATTGGGGGTTTTCTAAAACGTACTGGAAGGACGATGGTTGACTATCTCGAAGAGATTCATGAAGAGCATGGTCACTATCTTGAAGCTCTTGTAAACAAAGATTATGTAGGAATTGAAGGCAAAGAGAGAATTGAGTCAATAATGAAGAAACTGAGAAGCAGAAGATCCTTGAAGCTAGGAAAAGAAAGGATTATTGAGTTCAGAGATTACTTAGAAGAGTCCGGAAATTTACCTGCAGCAGACGTGATTTCCATAGAAATGCAAGATGATTCAAAGATAATTGTCAGGCCTTCTGGAACAGAGCCAAAAATGAAATTCTATCTCATGGCCAGAGGCAATAACGAAAATGAAGCGAGAAAGAGAATAGAAGAACTTAGCGAACTGGTTGAAGGGATTGAGGGCGTATGAATTATAAGTATGCACACATACTTTATCGGGAAGATGAATTTCTTACTCCGAAGAGAGCGACTTTTGATCACAGAACGAAGACAGGTTTCATGACCACCTGGTCTGTCGAGCACTCCAGCGAGTTGCTCGAGCATAAGTACTGGAACTGCCTCAGCGCATTTGGCCTTGAGAGTTCTATGAGAAGGAAGATCTCCTTTGAAAGAAAACATAGCGATGCGAATCTTCTATACTTCAAATACGAACTCGAAGTTCCGGAAGCTCTCGAAGGGTACTTCGATCCAACGACTCTTGAGGTTATATCGAAGAGTCTTTCTGTTCGGGAGACTACTGAAGAAGTGTACAAGATGTTGAAAGATTATGAGCAGGGGGCGTTAAGATTCAACGATCGGCGCTTCTCATCCTGGCTTGCCGGGAAAGTCGAACAACTGCAAATAAGCGATAGTGAGAAGAATGAACTTGAGAACTCACTGATCAAGTATGTGGAGACCATAGTTGGAAGGGTTCTTTGGACTGTCTACAACGGTGATTTGCCAAGAATGGGGAAGGATCTCTCTTCTATGGTGTATCTCTATACTGAAATGCTAGATTTAACAGCTTCTAAGTAATCATGAAGAGATTCGCTGCTGTAGTCTCATACGATGGAACCGATTTTTTCGGCTTCCAGAATCAGCCTGATATGCGAACGGTTCAAGGCGTCTTCGAGGAAGCTCTTGAAAGGATTCATAAGTTCAGTATCTCTAGCCAGGGCGCCGGGCGTACGGATACAGGTGTTCATGGGTACGGACAGGTAATTGCATTTGATTCGAATCTAGATCGACTGAGCGCCTCCACTATGAAAGATGCTCTGAACGCAAACCTTCCGTCTGACGTATATGTGAGGAGAGTACATGAAGTTGCGGAAAACTTCAGTCCCAGATTTGCGGCAAGAAAGAGAATCTACCACTACTATATTCTGAATTCAAGTGAGCCCGATATCTTCAGAAGAAGGTTTGTGTGGTGGTTTCCGTATTTACTAGACATTGCATCAATGAGAAGAGCAGGAGATCATCTGCTGGGGGAGCATGATTTTGCTGCTTTCAGAACTGGTAAGGACGATAGAAATCCGGTCAGAACTGTTTCAGCCGTTAGAATAATCAAAGTCTCACCTCACTTGATTCTCATCAGGATA
Source organism: Mesotoga infera (assembly GCA_011045915.1). NCBI lineage: Bacteria > Thermotogati > Thermotogota > Thermotogae > Kosmotogales > Kosmotogaceae > Mesotoga > Mesotoga infera. The sequence goes on along the minus strand of DSBT01000120.1, from coordinate 50,021 downwards.
GAGGGAATTTCCTTTCTTAAGAGAATGGTTAGAAATATTGTCGGGACCCTTGTAAAAGTAGGTACGGGAGGCGTCTCTGAAGAATCAGTAGCGGAATTCCTTTCCACTCGTGACAGATCTAGTCTTCCGGGGACTGCCCCGCCACAAGGACTTGTCTTCTACAAAGTGGTGTTTGATGAATTCGAGACTTAGACTCGATGAACTGTTACTTGATCTTGGACTGTCTGAAAGTAGAACAAAAGCAGCAGCTTTGATCAGGAGTGGAAAAGTATCTATAGATGGTATGATTGTTGTTAAGCCCAGCCGCAAGGTAGGTTCTAATAGTGAGATATCCGTAATAGATTCCATAATGCCGGTTGGTCGGGGATACTACAAACTGAGAAAAGCTATCGACATTTTCGAGATAAATATTGAGGGAAAGAGAGTAATAGACGTCGGCGCCTCGACTGGTGGGTTTGCGCAATTGATGCTTGAGAAAGGTGCAGCGAGAGTACTTTGCGTAGATGTTGGCAGAGATCAGATAAATCACCGCATAAAAGACGATGGTCGAGTTGTCTCTCTGGAATCTACTGATATTAGAGGATTGACTCTTGAACGCGCCGGTGGGAAAGCGGATTTCATTACCGCCGACCTTTCTTTCATATCAACGGCGACAGTCGCCGGTCTTCTGAGAAGTTTCTTAGAGGACGACGGGGAAGCAGTGGTGCTTGTCAAGCCCCAATTCGAAGCAGGTCCGGGCGTGGTCAAGAAGGGACTGGTGAATTCCAAGAATCTTCATATTGAAATCTTGGATAGGTTTGTAAGTGTATTTCGGACAAATGACCTGTTTCCTATCGGATTGACATTCTCACCAATCCGAGGTAAGAAAGGTAATATTGAGTACCTTCTTTATTCGGTTGCGGAAGAGAGATCAGTTGAGTTCGACTTCGAACGATTGGTAGAGGAGGCCTTCGGTTTTTTTGATCGGGATCAGGAGTTATTTGGTTGAAGGGAGGGAAAACCCCGTTTCAGCTAAGGGTTGATTCGGGAAAGCTTGAAATTCTTAGTCATTCTTTTTCTAGTACTTACTCTCTTTTCCGGAGTGATGGCTCAGGAAATTTTTGATTTCGTTCCTGAAGATGTTGGCTATTTTCTTATCCTACGCGGATTGAGGTCAGCAATGGAAGTGCTCAGGGACAACACGAATTTTTTCGGCGCATATCTGGGCGATAGTGGATTTGGGGCTGAAAGAGCCTTCTATGGAATAATTGATGCCGCTGGTTACAATGCAGAAGTTGATACAAGTTTCCTTAAAGATGCGCTGAATAACGACATTCTTCTTGTTGGCGAAGGGATAGATCTTTCGCTTAACGATTTGCTTATGTTCGATCCCTTCTATTTGCTTGAGAAACTCAAGCTTACTAGGAACCGAGTCTTCATGGCTTGGAGAACAAACAGCTCTTTCCAGCTTTTGAAAGCGGTCGCAGCGCTTCTTGATATGGCAATATTCGTCCAGCCTGGAGAAAGTGTGAATGAGTTGAGGAGCAGTACTGGAACTCTTTTCTATCATACCGCTGATGACTATCTGATTATTGGTGGAAACAAGGAAGCAGTCACACTGGCTACAAAGACTTATTCTGGTGAAGTACAAAGATTGCTAGAATCAAACGGCAGGGGCAGAGAAGTTGCTGAAATGAGTTACGACTACACTCTTGCCGGTTACATTGATGGTGATCGTTTTCAGCTTGACCTGGGACTGGAGTCGACTTTTTCTATTGAGAGTACGGTGGTCTTTGCGCGACCTGAAGGCCATACGTTAACTGCGACAATTGTTCAGGATACACTCTTTCTTAACAATGACGATCTTCAGAAGATGCTATCCTTATCGGACGCAAAGACATTGGAAGCTTCAAAGGAGACCTTTGGTGACTACACGGTCTTCTTTCCCTCGTCATCGGTCGAGACTCTAAGAAAGGAGCTTGCTCACTGGTTTGAGCTAGATCTTGAGCCGTATAAAGAGCTGGCAGATTTCGTTGTGCTTCTGTCGAAAGAAAGCATTGGAAATACCAGGATATATGGAGATCTGGTATCAGAAACTCCCAGAGTAACAGCAGTCTTCACAAACAAGAGTTCCGATACCAACGGACTTGAAGCTCCACTTAAAGAGTGGGGAGCAGTTCAATCAACACATAAGGGGAGCCGGATCTACGAGCTTGAAAATGATTTTGACACCATCTATTTCATATTTTCGGGTGAGACAACTGTACTCACCTCGCTCGCGCCCGATGAATACTACAGGTTACTCTCAGATGCCGAGAGTCTCAGTAACAATATCAGCTACGATTTTGTAAGAGAACTCGGTCTGAAGAAGGATCTTGCGCAGGCCTTCATCGACATGAAGAAGGTGTTCAAATCTCTAATGGGGGTCTCGGTGGATAGTGCTCTCTTCTATCAGCAGACCTTTGTGGATAACGGCAACATGATTCATGCGCTGCGCTTTTATTGAGGTGATTCAATGGGAATTCTTTCAAAAATATTCGACAAGAACAGAATGCTCTTAAAAAAGTACGCAAGAGTAGTTGAAGCTATTAACGACTATGAGCAAGGTATTGGAAAATTCGGAATAAATGACTTTGCAAAGAAGACAGAAGAGTTCAGAGCTCGGGTCTCAGAAGGTGAATCTCTTGATTCAATTCTTCCCGAAGCATTTGCCCTGGCAAGAGAGGCCGCCAAAAGGGCAGTAGGCATGAGGCCCTTCGATGTGCAGTTGATGGGAGCGCTTGCTCTTAACGAGGGCAAGATTGCTGAGATGAAAACCGGGGAAGGGAAAACATTGGTGGCAACAATGCCTTTGTATCTGAATGCCCTTTCGGGCAAGGGCTGTCATCTGGCAACCGTGAACGACTACCTTGCAAAGAGAGATGCTGGCTGGATGGGCCCTGTGTATGAATACCTTGGATTACGGGCAGGGTTCATTCAGGCGGCCATGGAACCGTCGCTTAGAAAAGATGCTTATAGCTGTGATATTACATACGGAACGGCCAACGAATTTGGATTTGATTACCTTAGGGATAATCTCGTATATTCTCTTGAGAATAAGGTTCAACGTGGACATAATTTCGTTATTGTGGATGAAGCGGATTCAATATTGATCGATGAAGCCAGAACGCCGTTGATCATATCTGGTCCGGCTCAAGACTCTTCAAATCTGTACAGGCAGTTTGCCTTTTTTGCAAAACGTTTTCAGTCGGAAAAAGACTTTGTTGTTGATGAGAAAGACAGAACGGTGACGCTTACGGATGAGGGCATAGCAAAGGCTGAAAAGCTTCTACAAATTGACAATCTTTATGATCCAAGTAATTATGACTATATTTTTCACCTTCTGAATGCTTTGAAAGCTATGATCCTCTACAAGAAAGAGGTTGACTATTTGGTTACTCAGGAAGGAGAAGTAGTCATTGTTGATGAGTTTACCGGCAGACTATTGCCTGGAAGGAGGTATTCTGAAGGACTCCACCAGGCAATAGAGGCTAAGGAAAACGTACAGATAAGACAGGAATCTGTTACTTTTGCAACGATTACCTTTCAGAATTACTTCAAGCAATATGGCAAGGTGGCGGGAATGACGGGAACGGCCGCGACCGAAGAGTCGGAGTTCATTTCAATGTATAACACGCCAGTTGCGGTAATACCAACGAACAAGAATGTAATTCGGCAAGACAAGGAAGACTCAATATACAAGACCAAAGAAGAGAAGAATGAAGCAATAATCAATGAAATTGCCGGACGTTATGAAAAGGGACAACCTGTGCTTGTGGGAACGACTTCAATTGAGAAGAGCGAGCTTTTGAGCAAAATGCTCCAGAAAAGGGGAGTTCCCCACGAAGTTCTGAATGCGAAGTACCATGAGAGAGAAGCCGAAATTGTTGCAAAAGCAGGAGAGAGAAAGACCATTACAATCGCGACTAACATGGCTGGAAGAGGAACAGACATCAAGCTTGGAGATGGTGTCGTAGAGCTTGGCGGACTTTACGTCCTGGGTACCGAAAGACATGAAAGCAGGAGAATAGACAATCAGCTCGTGGGAAGATCTGGCAGGCAGGGTGATCCGGGAGAGTCAAGATTCTTTCTTTCTACCGAAGATGATCTCATAAGGCTTTTCGGTGGAGAAAGGATGCAGTCAATTATGAATACTCTCAAGATCGAAAGAGGTCAGCCAATCGAGCACTCACTTCTTAGCAGGATTATTTCTTCTGCTCAGAAGAAGATTGAAGGAATGCACTTCGAGATCAGAAAGCGTCTCTATGAACTGGACTCAGTTATTGATCAGCAAAGAAGTGCAATCTATGCTCATCGAGACTGGGTACTTAAAGGCGAAGAAATCGATACCAACGTTTTTGAGATAATTGAAGATGTTGTTGATCGAAGATTGTCCGGGCTTGAGCAGCTTCCTCCTTTTGAAGAAATCAAGGTTTCCTTTGGTTTCTTGCCAGCGGGAGACATCGGGCGGCTCCAGGGCCTTAACAACGTTGAAGAACTTAGAAACAATGCCTTATCAGTGCTGCGGGAGATATATGAAGAGAAGAAAACTTCATTCGGAGATGAGTTCCCTCAGGTAATGAAGTACATTATGTTAAGAATGATTGATGAGAGATGGAGAAGACATCTAGAAGCTATTGATCATCTCAAGGACTCCGTGGGGCTCAGAGCTTACGGTCAGAAAGATCCTGTGATAGAATTCAAGAAAGAGTCTTTCATGCTCTTTCAACAGTTGACTGATTCCCTTTACGACGATATTGCAAGTGCTATCGTAAGAATAGTCAAAGTTGATAGTGATAAGGCCAAGCAAAACGCGGACAAGGAATTCAGAAGTCTTCAAGCCGTACACTCTGATTTCAGTGGAGCCGGAGGAGATAAGAAGGGTGATGTTGGCGGTAAAAAGAAGGGCACAAAAAGGTTCAAGGTGAAACGCTAGTCCGGAGGTGTAATTTGATTAGTTATGAAACGAATTTGAGAATTCAGGAGTTGAGAGAGAAGTTTGATTCGATAAGAGAGACTCTTGATCTCGAAAAGATAGACGAGAAGCTGAAGGATATCGAAAAGAAGATGAGTGATCCCTCAATATGGAGTGACCAAAGAGAGGCTTCTAAGCTTGGAATAGAGGCACAATCTCTCCGGGGGACCCTTGGTCTTCTGAGGGATGTGGAAGAGGAGTTTGAAAGTATAGATATTGCAGTGGAGCTGTCGGGAGAAGACGAGAGTTACATCAAGCATGTTGAAGAGCTTGTAAGATCGGCAGAAAAGAAGGTCAGGGAATTTGAGCTAACGATCCTTCTAAGCGGAGAATACGATAATAACAACTGTTTCATGTCAATTCACCCTGGTGCCGGAGGGACCGAGTCTCAGGACTGGGCGGCAATGCTGATGAGAATGTACATGAGATGGGCGGAGGCAAACAGATTCAAGATCACAATCGTTGACGAATTGCCTGGGGACGAAGCAGGAATCAAGAGCGTGACTCTGAATTTTTCTGGCCAATATGCGTATGGAAAACTTAAATTTGAAGCCGGTGTTCACAGATTGGTGCGGATCTCCCCGTTTGATGCAAATCACAGGCGACACACATCATTTGCTTCGATCAGTGTGTTTCCGGAAATGGACGAAGTACCTGAGATTGAGATCAAACCTGAAGATCTGAAAATCGATACTTACAGATCTGGAGGTGCTGGTGGACAGCATGTCAACAAGACTGACTCTGCAGTCAGAATTACCCATCTCCCTAGCGGCATAGTTGTTGCATGCCAAACAGAAAGATCTCAACATCAGAACAAGGCGAATGCAATGAAGATGCTGTATGCAAAGCTCTTTGAAATAGAGATCGATAAGAAGCGCAATGAGAAACTGAGATTGATGGGTGATCAGAAGGACATTTCATGGGGCAATCAAATCAGGTCTTATGTCTTTCAGCCGTACACAATGGTCAAGGATCATCGAACTGACGCTGAGACAGGAGATATCCAATCTGTCATGAATGGCGAGATAGACGAGTTCATAGAGAAGGAGTTGCTTTTCTTCTCTTCAATCGAAAAATCTTTGGAATGAATAATGAGATGAGTTTGACTTTGACTGTAGAAAAATGTTATTATCTCTTCGAGCGGAGTGAATTAGATGTCCAGGCAATATGACGAACACCACAGGAGCGTCATGGTTCACGAAGCGCTCCTATATTTGCTTGGTGGACGCGTCAATGGGACTTACGTTGATTGTACCGCTGGTGAGGGTGGTCACATGAAAGCCATTCTTGAGGCCACTAACGGTCGAGCAGAAGTAATTGGACTAGATGTAGACCGTGAGGTTCTGGATATAGCGGAGCAGAATCTCGAAGATTACCGGGGAAATTACAGATTGTTCAATCTCTCTTATGTCGATTTCGAAATTGTGCTGAGGCAGGCTGGTATTGATAAGGTTGATGGTTTTCTGCTAGACGTGGGACTTTCCACTTTTCAGTTGAAGTCTAAAGGAAGAGGTTTTTCGTACGAACTGGACGAACCGCTCGATATGCGTATGAACCTTTCTTTGAAATCTACGGCGGCAGAAGTTGTAAATGGCTATAATGAAAGCGAACTCGCAAGAATCTTGTTTGAGTACGGAGATGAAAGGAGATTCGCCAGAAGAATAGCTAGAAGCATTGTTTCAAGAAGGCCTTTGCTCACGACGAAAGATTTGCAGGATGCAGTGAAAGCAGCTATACCTCCAGCCGAAAGGTACAAACGAAAGAGACATTTCGCAACAAGGACTTTTCAAGCAATCAGAATTGAAGTTAATCATGAACTTGAAAACATCGACAGTACATTGAAGAGAATTCCCGGTTTTCTGAAGCAAGGCGGTAGGATCGTTATTATTTCTTTTCATTCTTTGGAAGACGGCATAGCGAAGAGAGTGTTCAGGGAGAAATCGAATTCTGAGTTGAAGATACTAACGAAGAAACCTTTACGGCCGTCGGAAGAAGAAGTAGAACTCAATCTAAGAGCAAGAAGCGCAAGATTGAGGGCAGCGGAGCGGATTTGAAGGGAGGAACATCTCGTGCAAGTCATAACAGCGAAGCGGAAGTCGCTGGTTCGTCAAGGCGACAAAGTCTTAACAAACAGCGATGTGTGGGGTTTATTTGGGTTTCTGCAAGTACTCGTTATTTTTCTTTCATTGGCAGTTTCAATTGCTCTCCCATTTTATTTCGGCAACGAGGTTGACAAAATCACGGAGTTAGCTTCTAGAAGAGAACAAAGCATAACGGTCATGAAATCTAGACTTGAAGATGTCTCAAGAGAAATCTCGTATCTGCAGACTATAGTTGGAGTGAGAGCAGAAAAGTAGAACTTTGTCGAGGTGGATCACAAATTAAGAAGCTAGCTAGCAGAGTTACGCTATTGTATGTGCTCCTGATACTTTGTGTAGGCGTCTTCGCTGTGAGAGCGGGATATATATCGCTGTTCACTGAGCCCGATCTTCCGGTGGTTTTGGGTGTAAATAAGATCCCGGCGCTGAGAGGATCTATATATGATTCGAAAGGCAGACTTCTTGCCAGCGATTCAATAATCTACGAGGCATGGCTCGATCTGGGCTATCTAAGATTGGCAACTTCTTCTGATCAAATAGAGAGAGTGCTGAGAAATATTGAACTTTCCTACGGAATACCCTATGATATATTGCTCGAGAATCTTCAAAGTACGAAGAACTTCCTTCTTCTTGGAACGACACCGACTAATGATGAAATGCAGCGTAAGATCACACCTATCACGAAGCGATATATTTCCCTGGAGATGCAAAGAGAAAGATTGAGCTTCAGTGAATACGGACTTGATCGAATACTAGGAAAACTCGATAAAGGTGGAGTTCCACTGAATGGAATTGAACTGAGCTATACTAAAGAGTTGTCTGGTAAAGAGGATGGTCTTATAAGAAGAACCCTCACAAGTACAGTGAGGGAAGAGCCGACAAATGGAAGTGACATTTATCTCTCAATTGACATAGATATTCAGAAGATGCTCTATGAAGAACTACATTCAACCGTTGAGAAAAATATGGCAGATGGTGGTGTTGCCCTTCTCGTGGAAAGCAAAACGGGAAAGATTCTTGCATATGCCGGAACCTACGAATGGGATGTAGGTCTTATGGGAATATTTGAGCCAGGTTCTACGATTAAACCTCTTATCTACTCTTTGGCCCTCCAAAGTGGATCAATAACTGAAACGATGACTTTCAATTGTGATGGAAGAATTCAGCCAGTGCCAGGGCTTGACATAATTATTCGTGACACCGAAGGAGAGCGGCACGGGATTCAGACGTTCAGAGAGGCTATCATAAATTCATGCAACGTAGCTACTGTTCAGGTTGGAGGTCAAATACTCAACACTCTTGGCAAAGAAGAGATGTACAGACAACTCAATAATATCGGTTTTGGAAGGTTGTCCGGTGTTGATCTTCCCGGGGAGACTCCCGGTATCTTGCCAAAGGCCAAAGATTGGTCTCTAATTTCTCCTTATCAGTTTCCAATCGGTCAGGGGCTCGGAGTAAATATATTCCAAATGGTGAAGGCTTTAAATGTATTTCCTGCAGGCGGACAGTTCTTGACCCCCACTTTTATTAAAGCCATCAGGAGCAATGATGGTCTCGTGAATATTCCGAAGAAGGTAGATGGAACACTTTTTTCGTCACAGCTTGTCTCCACCATGCTCCCAATTATGGAAAGTGTTGTTATTGAAGGAACTGGAACAATGGCCAAAGTCGACGGAGTGAGAATTGCCGGAAAAACTGGTACAGCGCAAAAAGCTGGACCTGGTGGATATAACGAAGAGACTTACTTTTCTCTGTTCTTTGGTTTCTTTCCTGTCGAGAATCCAACATATACAATGTATATTATGATAGACACTCCAAAAGCTGGAGCCTACTATGGAGGATTTGTGGCTGCGCCGATGTTCGCTTCGGTGGTGAGAAATCTCTATGGAATTGGCGTTGAGAAGGAAGTCTATGAGGGGGTCTATAGCTGGAAAATGCCTGATTTGGGCGGATACTCGTTGCTTGATGTGAAGGAAGTTGCCGAAATCTATGGAATAGACAAAATCGTTGTTCATGGGTCAGGCGAAGTCATCAACCAGTGTCCAGAAGTGGGCCAACCTCTACTGGAAAGGATAGAGGTCTGGTTAGGAGCGCTGAACAATGATTTATGAGATAACGGGAGATAGTGATGTACTAAAAGATTTCTTCATACGTGAGAGAACGAGCGAATATATTTGCTTGACTGAAGATATGCCTGAAAAAGAAGCAAGACTTAAAATGGCCTTATCAACTGCCGGAATGTTTGGAACAAAACCAATTAGGCTTTCAGGATTCGATAAATGGAAAAGGGAAGAGCGATCGTCAGTTGAGACAATAATTCCTGCGATAGACAAGAATATCGATTTGTATGTTGAAGGAAAACTGAGTTCAAAAATCCAAGTTCAGAGGGTCAGCTTAGATCTTCCCAGGCCCTGGGAAGAGGAAAAGTGGAGTTCTCATGTTATGAAGATTGCAGGATTGGCGAAGATCAAGATTTCTAGAGAGGCTGCCGCGAAGCTGATAGAGAGAATTGGAAAAAAGGAATACAGGATTCTAAGAGAACTGGAAAAGCTTTCGATCCTTTCCAGAGATATTGACGCTAGGACCGTTGAAGAGTTCGTTGACATTGATACTGATATCGAAGTTGAATCACTGGCGTACAGCTTCTTGAACAATGATAAGGATTTTCTAAGTTCAGCAAGAAAATCGATGATTCCATTCACCTACTTTTCGTCGGTTCTTCTCAAGATTGTTTTGGATTTGGGGAGTATAATTGAAATTAGAAGAGATTCCGCCAGTGTTTCGTGGTCCGAGATAAAAGAGATGTCCACTTACACCAGTATTAGCAGTGCCAGGGTTGCCAGGCTTGTTGGGTATAGTTTTTCAAATACAAAAGAGGATAGGGAAGACCTAAGTCTGAAATTCACTTCTGAGGAACTCAGGGTATTTCTTGTTATTCTTCAAGAACTCGACGATTCAATCAAGAAAGGGCGGACGACCCCGGAACTTGCCTTCTTCAATTTGGTTGGAGAATCTTTGAAACGAAAGGTAACTCTTCTGTAACGATTACCATCTGATACATCCCGTTCAGCAGGCTTCAATTGACAGTACCACCGCCGCATTGTACAATTGCTTTCGGCAAAATGCTTAGAAGGAGGCGAATCGCAACCAGATGCCCACGATAAATCAATTGATAAGACACGGAAGAAAACAGTTGAAACAGAAATCTGCTTCTCCGGCGCTTGAAAATAATCCACAGAAGCGCGGTGTTTGCGTAAGGGTTTCTACAATGACACCCAAGAAACCCAACTCAGCCTTGAGAAAGATTGCAAGGGTGCGTCTCTCAAACGGGACAGAAGTCACGGCCTACATTCCTGGTGAAGGACACAATCTTCAGGAGCATTCCGTTGTTCTTGTAAGAGGTGGAAGAGTGAAAGACCTTCCTGGCGTAAGATACAAGATTGTAAGAGGCACTTTAGATGCCGAAGGAGTAGCAAACAGGAAGCAGTCGAGAAGTCGTTATGGCGCCAAGAGGCCGAAGAAATAAGGAGGCAGTCCTAGATGAGAAGACGTCAGTCTGAGAAAAGAGAAGTGGTACTCGATCCAATATACAACGACACAGTAGTCACCAGACTAATAAACAAGATAATGATAGGCGGAAAGAAGAGCAAGGCAGAAGCTACCGTTTATGGAGCGCTTGAAGTTCTTTCTGAAAGAACTAAGCAACCTCCTATGGAAGCTTTCAAGAAGGCTTTGGGTAATGTTAAGCCTCTACTGGAAGTGAGACCAAGAAGAGTTGGAGGGGCGACTTATCAGATACCTTTTGAGGTTCCTGAAAGAAGAGCCGTAGCTCTTGCGATAAGATGGATTGTCACATCTGCCAGAGCAAAGTCAGGAAAACCTCTTAGGGAAAAGCTTGCTCTTGAACTAATAGATGCTTATAATGGTCAGGGCAACGCAGTAAAGAAGAGAGAAGACGTACACAGAATGGCGGAGGCCGGAAAGGCATACGCTCATTTCAGATGGTAAAGAAGTTTCAGCGGGAGGAAAGATAGTGAAAGAAAGAGCCACAACCTTAGACAAGACTCGTAACATAGGAATAATGGCCCATATAGATGCCGGGAAGACTACTACTACCGAGCGGATTCTTTTCTATACAGGAAAGAATTACAAGCTCGGAAGCGTTGACGAAGGAACGGCAACAATGGACTGGATGGACCAGGAAAAGGAAAGAGGTATCACTATCACTTCTGCTGCAACTACGGCATTCTGGAAGGATCATCGTATCAATATTATTGATACACCCGGGCACGTTGACTTCACGGTTGAGGTTGAAAGATCTTTAAGGGTTCTTGACGGCGCGGTTGCGGTGTTCGATGCCCAGGCCGGTGTTGAGCCTCAGTCGGAGACAGTTTGGAGACAGGCAGACAAATATCATGTGCCAAGGATTGCCTTCATGAACAAAATGGATAAGATCGGCGCGGATTTTGAGAGCGCCATTGGCACCATGGTTAGCAAACTGAAAGCAAACCCTGTTGCAATCCAGCTTCCAATCGGATCTGAGTCAAGCTTTGAAGGCGTTATTGATCTTGTAGAAATGAAGGCTTTCAAGTGGATTAATCAGGAGGGGACGGAGTTCAGTACTTCTCCGATACCTGAAAACATGTTAAGTCAGGTAGATGAAGCTCGTGAAGACCTGGTTACACATGTAGCCGAGTTCGATGAAGAGCTCATGGAATTGTATATAGAGGGCGAAGAACTTCCCGTTGAAAGGATGAAAGCGGCCATAAGAAAGGCTACCCTTTCAGGGCAGGTTACTCCTGTTCTCTGTGGTTCGGCTTTTAAGAACAAGGGAATCCAACCTCTTCTCAATGCGATTATTGATTACCTTCCGTCCCCAAAAGACTTGCCGCCTGTGCTTGGTGAGGTTCTAGATAGCGGAAAAGACGTAGAGGTTCACCCAGATGAAAACGGTCCCTTTGTTGCGATGGCTTTCAAAATTATCGTCGACCCTTTTGTGGGAAAGCTGACTTTTTTAAGGGTCTATTCGGGTTCCCTCGAAAAGGGGTCGTACGTATTCAACACAAATAAGAATATCAAAGAAAGAATTTCGAGATTGCTCTTCATGCATGCCGACAAGAGAGAAGAAGTCGACTATATTCGTGCAGGAGATATTGTTGCGGTAGTGGGTTTGAAGAATTCAATGACGGGCGAGACAGTGGTTTCTGGCGATGAAAAAATAATTCTGGAAAAAATCGAGTTTCCAGAGCCAGTAATCTCGATTGCCGTAGAACCCCAAACAAAGGATGATGCTTCAAAACTGACAAAGGCTCTTGTCGCTCTCGTTGAGGAGGACCCTTCCCTCAAGAGTTTCGTTGACAGTGAGACCGGGGAGACTATTTTGTCAGGTATGGGAGAACTCCATCTAGAAGTTATCGTTGAGAGGATAAAAAGGGAGTTCAATGTTGGACTCAGGGTTGGAAATCCTCAGGTAGCATATCGAGAGACGATAAGAACCAAAGCCACTGGCGAAGCAAGGTACATTCGGCAAACAGGCGGGAAGGGACAGTACGGACACGTGGTTCTTAGTGTAGAGCCTATTACAGACATGAGCTCAAACTTTGTTTTCGAGGACAAGACTGTCGGCGGAACGATTCCAAGAGAATTTATCAAGCCTGTGGAGCGTGGTGTGAGAGAGGCGATGGATTCTGGTTATCTTGCTGGTTACCCAATGGTCAACGTGAGAGTTTCTTTGCTTGACGGTTCGTACCATGAAGTGGATTCTTCGGAGATTGCTTTCAGCATAGCTGGATCAATGGCCTTCAAAGAAGCTGTACGCAAAGCGAGTCCTTCTTTGCTTGAACCGATAATGGCTGTAGAGATTAACACACCTGAAGAATATATGGGAGACTTGATTGCTGATCTGAATTCCAGACGAGCTAAGATTGAGGGTTTCGAGACCAGGGCTGGTCTCAAGATTATAAAGGCTCACGTTCCTCTTTCCGAGCTTTTCGGTTATGCGACAGTTTGCAGATCTCTCTCGCAGGGAAGAGCAATCCACATTATTCAGTTCTCCCACTATTCGGAAGTTCCAGTGAAAATTGCAGATAAGATTCTTGGAAGATAGAGATCCCAAAAAAGTATTTGGAGGAGGGAAACCATGGCTAAGGAAAAATTTGAACGTTCAAAACCACATCTTAACATCGGTACGATTGGACACATTGACCACGGTAAGACTACTCTTACTGCGGCAATTACAAAGAGTCTGGGATTCAAGGGTCTTGCTGACTTCTCCCCGTTTGACTTAATTGACAAGGCGCCGGAGGAAAAAGCAAGAGGAATCACAATCAACGTTGCTCATATCGAGTACCAGACTGACAAAAGGCATTACGCCCACATCGACTGTCCAGGTCACGCTGACTATATCAAGAACATGATCACCGGAGCCGCTCAGATGGACGGGGCTATTCTTGTTGTCGCTGCTACTGACGGTGTTATGCCTCAGACAAGAGAGCACGTTCTCCTTGCGAGACAGGTCAACGTTCCCGCAATGGTGGTATACATAAACAAGGTCGACGCAGTCGACGATGAAGAATTGGTCGAACTGGTCGAGGAAGAAGTAAGAGAGCTTCTTTCTTCCTATGAGTTCCCTGGCGACGAGCTTCCAGTTATCAAGGGCTCTGCGCTGAAGGCACTTGAAGCAGATAGTCCAAATGAATGGACAGAGAGCATATACGAGCTGATGAATGCCTGCGACGATTACTTCCCGGATCCTGTCAGAGAAACTGACAAGCCATTCCTAATGCCAGTGGAGGATATCTTCACCATTACAGGAAGAGGAACGGTAGTTACAGGAAGAATCGAGCGCGGAGCTGTTCATGTAGGCGATGAAGTTGAGATAATTGGACTTTCCTATGAGACTAAGAAGACAGTATGTACCGGTGTCGAAATGTTCAGAAAACTCCTTGATGAGGGGCAGGCCGGCGACAATATCGGGGCACTTCTGAGAGGTGTGGCAAAGGAAGAAGTCAAGAGAGGGCAGGTACTTGCAAAACCTGGATCAATAACACCTCACAGGAAATTTACTGCAAACGTCTATGTTCTGAAGAAGGAAGAGGGAGGTCGCCATTCTCCGTTTACAAAGGGTTACAGGCCTCAGTTCTTTATTAAGACAGCAGACGTTACTGGAGAAATCGCGGATCTCCCCGAGGGTGTCGAAATGGTTATTCCTGGCGATAACGTTGAAATGACTATTCAGCTTATCTACCCCGTTGCGATTGAAAAGGGCTTGAGATTTGCAATTCGTGAGGGTGGCAGGACAGTTGGCGCCGGAGTCGTCAGCTCAATAATTGAGTGATTAACGGTCTTTCCAGGAGAAGGGGGAGTAATCTCCCTTCCCTGTTAACAGAAGGAGGGAACATTTAGGCATGGCCAAGCAAAAAATCAGGATTCGCTTGAAGGCTTACGATCATAAACTGCTTGACTTGTCGGCCAAGAAAATTGTCGAAGCTGTAAAGCTCACCAATGCCAAGGTATCGGGTCCGGTGCCATTGCCAACGGAGAGGACGCTCTACACTGTTCTAACTTCGCCACACAAGTTCAAGGATGCAAGAGAGCAGTTTGAGAAGCTAGTTCATAAGAGGTTGATTGAGATACTAGATCCTACACCAAAAACGATAGATTCTCTTATGAAAGTCGACCTCCCCGCGGGTGTAGACGTGGAGATTAAACTGTAAAGAGACTTCGGAGGTGTGATAGATGAAAGGTATATTGGGTAGAAAACTCGGTATGACAACTATATACAAAGATGGAAAAGCCTTCGGAGTTACCGTAGTGAAAGCCGGTCCATGTACAGTAGTACAGAAAAAGACGAGTGAAGGCGGCGAATACGACGCCATTCAAGTTGGATTCGAAGAGCTAACTCCAGAAAGAGCGAAAAAAATACTGACAAAGCCTCTGGTGAAGAAGTTTGAAGCGGTAAAGGTCAAACCACATAGAGTTCTCAAAGAGTTCAAGGTTGGTAACATCAATGACTTCAATGTTGGTGATATCATAGAAGCTGGCGTCTTTTCTGAAGGCGAAAAGGTAGACGTAACTGGGTTTTCTAAGGGTAGAGGTTTTTCTGGCGCGATGAAGAGATGGAACTTCAGAGGTGGAGAGGCTTCTCATGGTTCGAAATTCCACAGAGAATTGGGTTCAGTGGGTAATCACACTGATCCAGCGAAGATCTGGAAGGGTAAGAAAATGCCCGGTCAGTACGGTAACGAAAAGAAGACAGTAAAGAATCTAACCGTGGTAAAAGTCGATGCAGAGAATGGACTCATAGCCATCTATGGCGCAGTTCCAGGAGCGAGGGGCGGCCTCTTAGTTATTAAGAGCGCAAACAGATAGCCCCGAAAATGTGTTGGAAGGAGGACGCAACAATGGCTCAAGCCGACGTTGTGAATATGGCCGGCCAGAAAGTTGGCACTGTAGAACTGATTGAAAGCGTCTTTAGCGTTGAACCGAACAAAGATCTGATGTTCAGATACGTTAATATGCAGCTTTCAGGAAGACGTGCCGGACTGGCTTCGGCTAAGACAAGATCAGAGGTAAGGGGCGGGGGAAGAAAACCTTGGGCCCAGAAACACACAGGAAGAGCAAGAGTAGGTTCATCGAGAAGTCCACTTTGGAGACATGGTGGAGTAATTCATGGACCGAAGCCAAAAGACTGGTCGTTCAACATGACCAAGAAAATGAAGAAGGTTGCGCTAAGATCTGCATTGAGTCTCAGACTCAGTGAAGGAAATCTGATAGTTTTGGATGATCTCAAGTTTGACAATCCAAAGACAAAGCAGCTAAGAGAGGTCTTGAGTAATCTTGGACTCGATAAGTCGCAGAAGACACTCTTCGTTCTGCCATGGCAGAAAGACGAGTATCAAAACGTTAGACTCTCCGGGAAAAACATTTATGGCGTGAAGGTAATAATTGCGGATAATCCTGGAAATACATCCGTCACTAGCAAGGCAAATATCGACGGACTTAACGTATACGACATTATTAATCACGAAAAGCTTGTGATCACGACTGATCTTGTTCGTAAGATCGAGGAGGTGCTCGGTTAATGACTGAAAAGAAGTATTACGGAGACGTTCTCCTCAGACCGCTGATCACCGAAAAAACAGTTGCTTCTGGTGAAATGAACAAGTACATTTTTGAGGTTCATAGAGATGCGAATAAGCATACGGTCAAAGCCGCCGTTGAGAAGCTTTTCAATGTGAGGGTTGAACAAGTAAATATCATGAACATGAAGGGAAAACCAAAGAAACGTGGTGTCTTTGTTGGCAAGTCGAGGTCCTGGAAGAAGGCAATTGTTACGCTAGTGACAGGATACAGGATTAAAGAACTCGAAGGCCAACACTAAGGTGAGGTGAGATGACATGGCATTGAGAAAGTTTAATCCCGTCACCAAGAGCAGAAGGTCTATGCTTCTTCCCGACTTCAAGGAAGTTACGAAGACTGAACCGGAAAAGTCTCTTCTAGAGCCTATTAAAAGTAACGCCGGTAGAAACCATCATGGGAGAATAACAGTTAGGCATCAGGGTGGGGGAACTAAGAGGCGTTACAGAGTTATCGATTTCAAGAGAGACAAAATAGGTATTCCTGCGAAGGTAATATCGATAGAGTATGACCCAAACAGAACGGCAAGGATTGCTCTTCTCCAGTACATCGATGGTGAGAAAAGATATATGCTGGCCCCGAAGGGTCTGAAGGTCGGAGATGGTATTCAGAACGGAGACCAAGCCGAAATATCTGTTGGAAACTCCATGCCACTAGAGAGAATCCCTGTGGGTACGATCGTCCACAACATTGAGTTCTTGCCCGGCAAGGGTGGTCAGATTGCTAGAGCAGCGGGAACGTATGCCCAGCTGATGGCTAAAGAGGGAAGATATGCGCTTCTTAGAATGCCTTCCGGCGAACTGAGAAGAGTTGTAGTGAAATGCATGGCAACGATCGGCATGGTTGGAAATGAGGAACATTCGAATGAGATACATGGGAAAGCAGGAAGAAGGAGATGGCTTGGAGTTCGGCCGTCGGTCAGAGGCATGACGATGAATCCAGTCGATCACCCGATGGGTGGGGGAGAAGGACGTTCTAAGGGCCACCTTCCTCAGAGTCCCTGGGGACAGCCGGCCAGAGGTTATAAAACGCGGAAGAACAAGAAGCCATCAGATAACCTAATAGTCAAACGCAGGAATCAGAATTGATCAGGGGGTGTAGTTGAAGATGTCTAGATCTAAGAAGAAAGGCCCATACGTACACCCGAGTCTCTTGAAAAGGATTAGAGAGCTGAATGAAAAGGGAGAAAAGAAACCCATTAAGACTTGGAGCAGAGCATCCATGATTCTTCCTGAAATGATTGGACATACAATAGCTGTCTACAACGGAATGAAGCATATACCGGTTTACATTTCAGAGAATATGATTGGACACAGACTGGGTGAGTTCTCTCCCACCAGGAGGTTCGGTGGGCATGCAGATAAGAAGAGTAAGAAAGGCGAAGTCAGATGAAGGGGGATGCTGAGATGGCGCAGGCGGGACAGAGAGACAAGCGTTCAGTTCTCCATAAGAAGCGCAAAGAGGAAAAAGCAGCAACTCCTGTGACTCAAGCAAAGGCAGTTGCAAAGTTTGTAAGAATCTCCCCTAGAAAGGCGAGATCAGTTGTAAATGCGATAAGAAATAGGGAAGTTGGCGAGGCGTTTCAGATTCTTGAGTTCTCACCTAAGAAGGCCTCCCGTTTGGTCTACAAAGTATTGCGCTCTGCAGTGGCAAACGCAGAGAACAATTTTGGCCTAAATATCGATAGTCTCTATGTTGAAAAAGCTGTTGTCGATGATGGCCCGAGAATGAAGCGACTGTGGCCGCGAGGAAGAGGAAGAGCTGATATTCAGCAGAAACGATTTAGCCACATAACCGTTGTTGTAGCAAACCGCGAAGAGATTAGCAATCCTCAGGAGTGAGGTGACATAAGTGGGTCAGAAGGTACATCCTTATGGATTCAGGCTTGGTGTCAGTAAAGATTGGAAAGCCCGTTGGATAAACGAGAAGAATTACAAGGAATATCTTCTCGAGGATCTTAAGATAAGGGACTTTCTTAAGAAGAATTACATGGCTGCCGGAGTTTCCGACATTTACATCGAGAGACCGGAGCCAGGTAAGGTGGTTATTACCATCAAATGCGCCAGACCTGGTGTGATGATTGGAAAGAAGGGTAGTGAAGTCAAGCTGCTGAGGCAGCGGCTGGAGAAGCTTATAACCAGGCAGTTCCAGCTGAATATTGAAGAAGTTAAAACACCCGAGACCGATGCGATCCTTGTTGCTGAAGACATCGCGTCAAGAATTGAGAAACGAGCTTCCTATAAGAGAGCCATGAAGAGAGCAATATTCACTGCAATGAGAAAGGGAGCTAAAGGGATAAAGATAATGGTTTCAGGAAGGCTGAACGGAGCTGATATTGCCAGGACAGAGTGGTACCTGGAAGGAAGACTTCCTCTCCAGACCCTCAGAGCTGATCTGGACTACGGTTACACCACAGCTTTCACAAAGATGGGAATAATCGGTGTGAAGGTATGGATCTACAAAGGCGACGTACAGGTGTAATTGCAAGAGGGGAGGTAGTTCATAATGTTAATGCCCAAAAGGGTAAAATACAGGAAGCAACAAAGAGGTAAGATGAACGGTAAGGCAAAAGGTGGGACCATTGTTCACTTTGGAGAGTGGGGAATAAAGGCCCTCGAACCACATTGGATATCTGCTCAGCAGATCGAGTCCTGCCGAATTGCAATTACGAGAACACTGAAGAGGAATGGTAATCTCTGGATTCGAATCTTCCCTGACAAACCTATTACCTCAAAAGGAATCGGAGTGAGAATGGGGAAGGGAAAGGGAGATGTCGAAGGCTGGGTAGCTGTTGTCAAGCCCGGGAAGATCATGTTCGAAATAGGCGGAGTGCCTGACCAGCTTGCGAAAGAGGCTCTTGAAAAAGCGGCTTCCAAACTACCTATCAGAACAAAGATAGTACCGAGGTATCAGATAGGAGGTGAGCTCTGATGAAAGCCGTTGAACTCCAAAAGTTCACCGATGAAGAACTCACTCAGATGCTCGAGGATTCAAAGAGAAAGCTGATGGACCTCAGGTTCCAGCTTGAAATGAACAGGTTGAAGAACCATTCCCAGATAACTGTTGTAAAGCGCGACATAGCAAGGATAAAGACCATCCTTCGCGGTCGTGAACTGGGGATAAGGAGGTAGTCCGCCATGCCAAGAAAGACATTAGTAGGAACGGTAGTAAGTGACAAGATGGACAAAACGATAGTGGTAAGTGTTACAAGGACGCACATACATCCCTTCTATGGGAAAACCATGAAAACTACTAAGAAGTATCACGCAGATGATCCAGAAGGTCTTGCTGGAATGGGCGATACAGTTGAAATTGAAGAGTGCAGACCCCTTAGCAAGATGAAGAAGTTCAAACTCGTTAAGGTTCTCAAGAAGGATATCTACACGGGAGAAATTCCCGAAACTCCCGAGGCCGTTGAAGGCTCCGGAGGTGACCAGAAATGATCCAATCTGAATCATACCTTAAGATCGCAGACAACTCAGGTGCGAGAATGATCAAGGTGATACAGGTCACCGGCGGGTACAGAAAGAGATCAGGAAGCATAGGCGACATAGTTGTTGCAGCAGTGAGGGATGTGGCGCCGAACACAGATTTCAAGAAGGGCGATATCGTAAGGGCCGTTCTTGTTAGAACGGCGAAGGAGATTCGCAGACCAGACGGCACCTACATTCGCTTCGATGACAATGCTGCGGTGATTATTGACAAGCAGAACCAGCCCAGAGGAACACGCGTCTTTGGACCTGTTGCTAGAGAAATAAGGGATAAGGGATTCTCCAAGATAGCTTCTCTAGCCCAGGAAGTCTGGTGAGGAGTGAGCAAAATGAGTAGAGTGAAAAGAGAAGATACAGTAATGGTTATTTCAGGCAAAGACAGGGGCAAGAAAGGCAAAGTTCTTAAGACAATTCCCTCGGAGAAGAAGATAATTGTTGAGGGTGTCAACTTCACGAAGAAGCATCAGAGACCAACCAATCAATACCGTGAAGGTGGAATCATTGAAAGGGAATCCCCAATATACGTTTCCAAAGTAATGGTTGTCTGCCCCAACTGTAATAAGCCTACGAGAGTCGCCCACAAAATTCTTGAAAATGGCGAAAAGGTCAGATCTTGCAAGAAGTGCGGCGAGATAATCGATAAGGTCTGATGGGGAGGAATTGTTGATGGCATACGAATACGTCCCTTTGAAAGATAAATTTGAAAGTGAAGTAGTCCCTACCATGTCGAAGGAATTTGGCTACAAAAATATGCTGGAGGTCCCTAGAGTTTCGAAGATAGTTGTCAATATGGGGATTGGCGAAGGTTCAAGAAATGCTGACCTTCTCGATTTACATGGCAAAGAGCTGATGACAATTGTTGGGCAGAAGCCAGTGGTGACGAAAGCAAAGAAAAGTATCGCGAACTTCAAACTTCGTGACGGAATGCCGGTGGGACTGAAGGTTACCCTAAGAGGACCCAGGATGTACAACTTCCTTTATAAGCTTATAAATGTTGTGCTTCCTAAGCTAAGAGACTTCAGAGGCGTTGATCCCGACTCATTCGATGGTAGAGGTAATTATGCAATGGGGCTTCCCGAACAGCTAGTCTTTCCCGAAATTGTGCCGGATCAAATAAAAAGAGTTCAGGGAATGGACATAATAGTTGTTACAACGGCCAGGACCGATGAGGAAGCAAGAAGATTGTTAGCCCTTCTTGGACTTCCTTTCAAAAGAGTCATGGTCTAAGGAGGTAGGTGCATGGCGAAGAAATCATTAGTCGAAAAGTGGAAACGAGAACCCAAGTTCAAAGTAAGGAAATATAACAGATGCAATCTTTGTGGCAGACCTAGATCAGTTTATAGAGAGTTCGGTCTTTGCAGAGTGTGCTTTAGACAGCTGGCTTCCGAGGGAAAACTCCCCGGTGTGAAGAAAGCAAGCTGGTGAGGAGGGAAATGTAATGTGGAGTGATCCCATAGCCGACATGCTCACTAGAATAAGAAATGCCAACGCTGCCTTTAAGGAGAGCGTGGACATACCGGCTTCTAACCTGAAGAAGAAGCTTCTGGATATTTTGAAGGCGGAGGGCTATATAGACGATTATAAATATATAGAGGATGGCAAACAGGGTGTTCTCAAAGTCTTTCTGAAATACAAGGGAGACAGGAGGCACAAGATCAACGTCATCTCTGGAATCGTTAGAATTTCCAAACCTGGCAAAAGGATGTACGTAAATAAGGACAAGCTTCCGAAGGTGAAGTCAGGTATGGGAATAGCAATTGTTAGTACTTCCAGCGGAGTGATGACAGACAAGCAGGCCCGTTCCCAAGGCGTCGGCGGCGAAGTCATCTGCTACGTGTGGTAGGGAGGGAATTTCGATGTCTAGACTACTTAAGCATTCCATAAAGATCCCTGCTGGTGTATCATACAAAATCGAAGGAAACTTGATCACTGTGAAGGGACCTAAAGGCGAGCTGAAACAGGAACTCCTTCCTCTTGTGAAGATCGAGGCCGACGAAAAAGAGCTCTGGGTGAAGTCGAATGAAGATGTTGTGATCAGAAAGAGTGACTATAAGAGATTGGCAAAATATGCCGGCACTTTTTGGTCGCTAATAAACAACATGGTGCTGGGCGTTACTCAAGGGTTTGCTAAGGAACTTGAAATCGTTGGAGTAGGTTACAGAGCTCAGCTTCAGGGAAAGAAACTTGTAATGAATCTCGGTTATGCTCATCCTGTTGAGATAGATCCTCCCGCAGGAATAGAGTTTGAGGTACCGGCGCCGCAGGCTATAGTGGTCAAGGGAATCGACAAATACTTAGTTGGCCAGGTTGCTGCGAACATCAAGCGATGGAGAATTCCGATTGTCTATTCCGGAAAAGGTATACGTTACAAGGGAGAAGCAATTAGAACCAAAGTCGGTAAGAAGGTCTAATCAAGGAGGCGGCTGGAGTGTTCAAACATAAAGACAAGAAGGAACAAAGGCGAAAGAGACATCTTCGCGTCAGGTCTGCAATTTCCGGAACACCGGAAAGGCCTAGACTGGCAGTCTTCAGAAGCGAGAAGCACATTTATGCTCAGCTGATCGATGATTCCAAGGGAGTCACCCTTGTTTCGGCATCAACGGTAGACAAAGATGTCAAGGGTTCCATAGATAAGTCATGGAATATAGATGCTGCGAAGAAGGTCGGAGAGCTCCTCGCAAAGAAGGCGAAAGACAAGGGAATCACCAACGTGGTTTTCGACCGTGGGGGATTCAAGTTCCATGGAAGAATAAAGTCGCTTGCCGAGGGAGCTCGAGCAGGCGGGCTACAGTTCTGAGGAGGTGAGGAAGATGGCTGAAGAGATGAAGAATGATCGCAATTCGAAATCTTCACGTGAAGGAAGAAGAAACCCCAGAGCTTCCAGAAACGCTCCTGTAGAAAAGCAGGTAGAAGACAACGAATTTGAAGAGAGAATAATTGAAATAAGAAGGGTTACAAAAGTTGTTGCCGGAGGAAAGAATCTATCCTTTAGAGTAGTTGCCGTTGTGGGCAACCGCGATGGAAAGGTTGGTCTTGGAATCGGCAGTGCCAGGGAAGTACCGACCGCAATAAGAAAAGCAGTTCTAGAAGCCAAGAAGAATGTTACAGAAGTTGCGGTTAGAAACGAGACTGTACCACATGAGACTGTTGGTAGACAGGATTCCGCAAGGATAATGTTGAAACCTGCAGGTCCAGGTACGGGTATCATCGCCAACTCTCCTGTCAGAGCAGTTGTTGAGCTTGCAGGAGTCAAGAATATCCTAACTAAGTCTCTGGGATCATCAAATACGCTTAACATGGCCAGGGCGGCTCTGAATGGTTTGATAAGTCTGAGATCCCCGCAGGATTTTGCAAAGCTCAGAGACATTTCCTTGAAGAGGGTTTTCCACGGAATCAGCGAGGAGGCAGGTCAGTAATGGCAAGGAGTTTGAGAATACGATTGATAAAGAGTCCGATCGGCTTCAACAGAAGACAGCTGAAGACAGTAAGGGCGCTAGGTCTTGGTAAGTTGGACAGTGAAATTGTCCAGCCGGATTCTCCACAGATCAGGGGAATGGTTAATGCCATAAGACATCTTCTTGCTGTCGAAGAACTTGATGACTGAAGGGGGTAGGAAGATGGCTTTTAGAGTTGAAGATCTAAGTCCGACGCCCGGTTCGAGAAAAAGAGAGAAGAGAATAGGACGCGGTATTGGTTCGGGAATGGGTAAGACCGCCACAAGAGGCCACAAAGGGCAGGGAAGAGCAACCGGTAAGGTGGCTGCACGATTTGAGGGCGGACAGACACCCCTATTCAGGAGAACACCGATAAAAGGGTTCAAGAACCGAGGCTCTATAGAATATGCCACTGTCAATATTTGTACTCTTGAGGAGAGATTTGAGAGTGGTAGTGAGATTTCGCCTGAGATTCTCGTTCAGATGAACATATTGAATGATCTCAAGGACGGAGTAAAGATTCTGGCAAGAGGTGAATTGACGAAGTCTCTTACAGTCAAGGCAAATGCTTTCAGCTCAACTGCCAAGGAGAAGATCGAAGCTGCTGGTGGAAAGGCAGAGGTGATCTGATAATGTGGAATGCCCTGAAGAACGCTTTCAAGATACCTGAGTTAAGAGACAGAATTCTCTTCACGTTTCTCGCGCTGGCAATCTTCAGACTAGGTGTCTACATACCGATCCCGGGAATAAATATCCAGGCTTGGTCAGCATATTTCGGCACTCTCTCCGAAGGTGGAGCCGGAGGTTTTATAGGCTTCTTTGATGTCTTCACTGGTGGAGCTGTAGAGCAGTTTTCGATATTTTTGATGAGCGTTACTCCTTACATTAACGCGCAGATTATGCTTCAATTGCTTACGGCAGTTGTTCCAAGTCTGAAGGAAATGCTCAAAGAAGGCGAAGAGGGAAAGAAGAAGTACGCTCGATACACAAGAATGCTAACTGTTGGACTCGCGGGTCTCCAGGGATTCCTGATATCATTTGGCCTCTCTTCGAACACTGCAATAGTGGCCATCCCAAGCAGGATTCTCTTTGTCCTCCTCGCAACATCAACTCTAATAGGAGGAACGATGTTCTTGCTATGGCTCGGAGAGAGAATTACCGAGAAGGGTATAGGAAACGGTATATCTGTTCTTATTTTCGGAGGAATTGTCGCAAGATATCCGGCTTCAATAATGCAGGTAGTGGTTGCGTTGTCTCCTATACAGTGGGCTATACTGCTGGCAATTGCGCTTTTCACGGTTATTGCAGTTATCTATGTCCAAATGGGAGAGAGAAGGATTGAAGTTCAGTACGCCAGAAGAGTAACTGGCAGAAGGGTATACGGGGGAGTTTCCACTCATATTCCCATTAAGGTTAATCAGGGTGGAGTTATTCCGATAATATTCAGTTCGGCAATAATGATGCTTCCCCAGTTCATCGCAACTGCATTCCCCGAAGGAAGCGGTGGCAGGAATGTCATGCAAACTTTGTTTGCTCAGACTTCTCCTGTTTACATCTTGCTTTATGGTGGAATGGTATTCTTCTTCACATTTTTCTACAGCTCGCTGGTTTTTGATGTGAGAGAAGTATCGGATAATATACGTAATTACGGAGGATACATCCCTGGAATCAGGCCTGGTTTTTCGACTCAGCAGTACATTCAGAGGGTGCTGAATCGTGTGGTCTTTATGGGTGCTGTATTCCTTGTAGTTATAGCCTTGCTTCCGCTGGTAGTTGGAGGGATCTTCAGTATTGGCGGACTTGCAATAGGAGGGACCTCGACTCTTATCGCGGTAGGTGTTGCCATTGATATTTTGCAGCAGATGGAAACTCACCTTATGGTCAGGCACTACGAGGGATTTGTTAAGAAAGGCAAGTTACGAGGAAGGAGGTAAGTATGAATGTAATTCTAATGGGTCCTCCCGGAGCAGGGAAGGGGACACAGGCAAAACGGATAGCCCGTAAACTGGATATTCCTCACATATCTACTGGAGATATGTTAAGGGAAGCCGTGGCTGCTGGCACTGACCTCGGGCTGAAGGTCAAAGAAGTAATGGATAAAGGGCTTCTCGTCCCCGATGATCTGATGATAGATCTTGTCAGAGAGAGATTGGCTAGGGAGGACACCAGGAATGGCTTCATACTTGACGGCTTTCCAAGAACAGTCGAACAGGCGATTGCACTAGATAAGATGCTAGACGAACTTAAGAAGGATATTGACGTTGCTCTGCTTGTCGACGCTGATGAAGAGGAAGTTGTAAAACGTATTTCGAGCAGGAGAGTCTGTCCCGAATGTGGGAAAGTCTACAATCTCCTGACTCTAAAACCCAAGGTCGAGGGTTACTGTGACAACGATGGCAGCAGGTTAATTCAACGAGACGATGACAGGCCTGAGACTGTTAGGGCAAGGTACCGTGTCTACTCGGACAAGACCGAGCCAGTGATTAGGTACTATTCCGGCGAAAAAGGCAATCTAGTTAAGGTCGATGGGTCGGGGGAAATCGATACCGTCACTGCCGAGATCGTCAATCATCTGGAGAATGTAAAGCATGGTTAGGTTGAAATCTCCAGAGGAAATCTGTAAAATCGAAATTGCTGCGAAGATCGTTGCAGAGGTTTTGGCTGAGGTAGAGTCGTATGCAGTCGAAGGTGCCTCTGCCTATGATATGGAGAAAGCTGCAGAAGAATTGATTGAAAGAAGAGGTGGCATTCCCGCATTCAAGGGGTATAGTGGATATCCTTACACTCTCTGCGTATCGGTAAATGAGGAGGTAATTCACGGGTTTCCCTTGAAAGAGAAAGTCTTTGCTGCCGGCGATATCGTCTCCGTGGATTGCGGGGTAGTGAAGGATGGATTTGTGGGAGACGCCGCAAAGTCGTTTGTTGTAGGAAGTTATTTATGCGAAAAAGACCGGTTGCTTCTGCAGCGGACTGAAGAGTCGCTTCTTAAGGGCATAGAGATTGCCTGCGCTGGAAACCGACTTGGCGACATTGGATTTGCAGTCCAGAGCTGCGTGGAAAGCGCCGGGTTTTCTGTAATAAGAGACTACGTCGGACATGGTGTTGGCCTGAGCCTCCATGAGGATCCTCAGGTTCCTAACTATGGAAGGCAAAACAGCGGAATGCTTTTGAGAACAGGAATGACACTTGCTATCGAACCGATGGTTGCAAGTGGACATTACAGCGTGGAGATTCTGGAAGATGGTTGGACCGCAGTAACTGCTGATAGGTCGCGTGCTGCTCATTTCGAGCATGATATTGCGATACTGGAAGACGGTCCAAAGATTCTTTCCAGATTGTGAGGAGGATCACCGGTGTCGGATAAGAGCGATATCATTAAGATGGATGGAATAGTTGTGGAATCGATGCCCAATGCTACCTTCAAGGTCGAATTGGAGAACGGCCTCTCTGTTCTAGCTCACATCTCTGGAAAAATGCGCAAGAACTTCATCAGGTTGATCCCCGGCGATAAGGTCGTGGTAGAGGTTTCAATATATGACCTGACCAAAGGAAGAATTGTTTATCGAAAAAGGATAGACAAAGGAGGAGAAACGAATTGAAAGTCCGCGCTTCGGTAAAGAAGAGATGTGAACATTGCAAGGTAATAAGACGCAATGGACGAATAAGAGTTGTCTGCGAAAAAAATCCAAAGCACAACCAGCGTCAGGGTTAAGGAGGGATATAGATGGCACGTATCCTTGGTGTTGAGCTTCCTAATAACAAGAAGACTTTCGTTGCCCTGACCTATATCTACGGTATAGGTTATACAAGAGCCAATGAAATTCTTAGTGGAACAGAAGTTGACCGCGACAAGAGAGCAAAGGACCTTACGGATGAAGAAGTTAGTAAGATAGCAAAGTTTATCAACGAGCATTACAAGGTTGAAGGTGAGCTCAGAACTGAAGTTGACAGGTCAATAAAAAGGCTAATTGAGATAGGAAGTTATAGAGGTTACAGGCATAGAAACGGGCTTCCGGTTCGCGGTCAGAAGACGCATTCCAACGGAAGGACCAGGAAGGGTTCTAGAGCCAGTAAGATTCGTAAGAAGAGCTAAAACGGGAGGTAAGAGTGAATGGCAAAGAGACCAGCAGCCAAGAAAAGGAAGAAGTTATCTACTGATAGAGGGGTTGTGCACATAAAGTCCTCTTTCAACAACACGATAATTACCCTGACTGATCCAGAAGGAAATACACTTATGTGGACGTCGGGTGGAACTGCCGGTTATTCCGGATCAAAGAAATCAACACCTTATGCGGCGCAACTGGGTGCTGACAGAATTGCAAAAGAGGCTATCAAGTTAGGAATAACCAGAGTAGGTATAGAAGTAAAGGGCCCAGGTTCGGGACGTGAAGCTGCAATCAGAACTATTCAAGCGGCGGGTCTCACTGTTGAGACGCTCAAGGATATTACGCCACTGCCTCATAACGGTTGCAGACCGAGAAGAAGAAGAAGAGTCTGATTTAGGAGGGAGTTGAATGGCCAGATATACAGGACCAGTTTGTAAGCTTTGTCGTCGCGAAGGGTTCAAGCTTTATCTGAAGGGTGAAAGATGCTTTTCCCCGAGATGTGCCCAAGTCAAGAGGCCTGTGGCACCGGGACAGCATGGAGCTTCGACAAGAAAGCTTACACAGTACGGAATGCAGTTAAGATCCAAGCAAGTAGTAAAAAGAATTTACGGTGTTCTTGAAAGACAGTTTAGAAGATATTTTGAAGCAGCTTTGAGAAAGAGTGAAGAGACGGGAAGCGCCCTGGTTAGGATTTTGGAATCTAGACTGGATAACATCGTTTTCAGGATGGGATTTGCTTCTAGCAGAAGACAAGCAAGACAGCTCGTTAACCACGGACATGTTCTTGTAAACGGTAGAAGGGTCAATAAGCCCTCCTTCAATCTGAGAGTCGGTGACATCGTGGAGATCAAAGAGAAGAGCCGAACTGCTCTACCGATCAAAGAAGCGGCAGAAGCTGCAAAAGAGAGAACAGCCTATCCATGGGTTGAGGTAGATTACGAGACGTTCAGAGGGACCTACCTTAGATATCCAGTAACTGAAGAAGTAGAGATTCCAGTTGATCTGCAGTCGATTATTGAGCTCTACTCCAAGTAAACCCGATTCTTACCTTCTTGGAAGGAGGTGTGTGCCCGAATTCTGGGCGAAATAATGTTGACATCAATAATGCCCAAGAACTTGCGAATTGAAGAGGAAAGAGAGGATGAGAACAGCTATTTCACAAGGTTCATCCTTTCTCCTATGGAAAGAGGATACGCCACTACTATCGGAAACTCGCTTAGGAGGGTTCTTCTCTCATCGATACCGAGCATGGCGATCACCAGATTGAAAATACCTGGGAAGTACCACGAATATGATGTTATCGACGGAGTCAAGGAAGACATACTCGAAATCATTCTCAATTTTAAGAAAGTTCAACTCAAACCCGTTCTCGAGTTTTCTGACGCGGTCAAGCTGACGCTTGAAAAGGCTGGGCCAGGCGTCATCACCGCCGGTGATATCAAGACTCCTACCGGTGTGGATGTTGTAAATTCATCGCAGTATATTGCTACTCTAAACTCTGATTCAGTTGTTTACATCGAGCTTTTTGCTGAGATCGGAAGAGGATTCGTTCCCGTGTCGGAAATGGAGATAGAGCATGACGTGGAGATGATATATATCGATGGTATCTTCAGTCCTGTAATGAAAGTGAATTTCCAGACAGAGAACGTTCGTGTCGGCAAGAGAACGGACTATGACAAGTTGGTTCTTGACGTTTGGACGAAAAAGTCGATAACTCCGTCAGATGCATTGATGAGAGCGACGGACATTCTGATGAGGCACTTCGAAGTAGTATCCAGTGGTCTTGGTCAGCCGTCTCTAGGTCTTACGGGTGCGACAATAGAACCGGAGGAAGACGAGACGATTGTTGAAGAGACTGAAGTGAGCGCTGAAGCGCCATTGGCTGAAGAGCGTGATTCAAACCCCCTTGCGGCCAAGAAGGTTGAAGAGCTTGATCTTTCAGTGAGATCTCTCAACTGTCTTAAACGCGATAAAATAAACACGATAGGCGATCTTCTTGACAAAAGCGAGGCTGATCTGCTTAAGATACGGAATTTTGGAGAGAAGTCTATCCTTGAGGTCGTGAAGAAGCTGAGAGACAAGTTCAACATCGTACTCAAGAAAGAATGATTGTGAGGAGGCCTATTAGCCATGCGTCATAGAGTTAGTGGAAGCAAACTGAATATGCCCCACAGCCAGAGAGTCGCTTTGATGAGAAATCTGGCCAGGGAGCTTTTTGAACATGGAACAATTGTGACAACTATAACCAGAGCTAAGGAAGTGAGGCCTTTCGTTGAAAGCATAATAACTAAGGCAAAGAAGGCTTCGATTCTGTCCTCGGAAATTGTTTCAAAAGGTCCGGATAATGCGGAGACTCAGGAACTGAAATCAAGAAATCTTGCTTTAAGACGCGAGATTAACAGAAACTTCAATGACCGAAAACTGGTCAGGAAGATATGTGATGAAGTGGCAGTCAAGTATCGTGAAAGAAACGGCGGATACACTAGGATAGTAAAACTGGGTATGCGAAGGGGCGATGCAAGTGAAATGGCCGTTCTTCAGTTGATTGACAACGAAGAGAGGCAAAACAAGAAGCCCGAGAAGAAACCCGAAAAGAAACAAGAGAAAAAATGATGGCTACCGCAAGGTAGCCATTCTTCGGAGGTTTGGCGATGAAGATATTCCTTGATACAGCGAATATTGAAGATATCAGGGAGGGGATGAAACTTGGACTCGTTGATGGAGTCACCACTAATCCCACTCTGGTTTCAAGAGAAAATGTCAAGTTTGAAGATCGTGTTGTCGAAATCTGTGAAACAGTAAAGGGCCCGGTGTCTGCGGAAGTTACGGCGACAGATTACGAAAACATGATCTCGCAGGCGCGTGAATTGGCCTCTCTCAGCGACTACGTTGTTGTGAAGATTCCAATGACAAGAGATGGTATGCGTGCGGTCAAAACCCTGAGTGGCGAAGGAATCAAGACTAATGTTACCCTAATATTCAATTCTCTTCAGGCGACTCTTGCAGCAAAAGCTGGTGCAACCTATGTCAGCCCGTTTGTCGGAAGGCTAGACGACATTGCAAGCGATGGCATGGGCGTTGTTGAGGAGATTGTCAAAATATTTGCCAACTACGGTTACGACACGGAAATAATCGTCGCAAGCGTTAGGCATCCAACGCACGTACTTGAGGCAGCTTTGATGGGTGCAGATATCGTGACAATACCTTTTGAAGTGCTTCTTAAGCTATTTGGTCACCCGCTTACTGATATCGGCATAGACAGATTCACAGAAGACTGGAAGCGCTATAAGAAACAGCAAGGTCAGTAAGCTTTGAATTTTGCTTCTTTAGTGGTATATTATTCCTGAAAGAACTGGTACCTCACCGGATACGGGTCTCCCAAGCTTTCTTACAAATACTGTTAGCTTCACAATTTTGGCAATTCCTAAGACATGGAAGGAGGGTAGGTGCATTCTTCCTACGGCGGACTGAATGTACCGTCAAATTTGAGCCCAAGAAAAAAGAAAACAGAAGAAACACCTGGTGAACTTGAGGAAAAAGTGGTTGCTGAAAAAAAGACAACTAGAAAGAGAACGACTAGAAAGAAGACTGAATCGAAAAGAACCGAAGATAGTCATGAGGCCGTGAAGAGCGTTTCCAGACAGATTGCTGAGGAAAAAGATGGAGTTGAAATTTCACCTAAAGAAGACCCCAAGGACTCAAAAGCAGAGAATTCAGTGACCAAGGAGACTGGAAAGGAAAGCATCCCGAGCGATGTCAAAGAGATCCCAAGGAAGGAAAGAGATAAGGACAAAGATAAAGACAAAGACAAGGATAACATCAGGGAAGTAGAAATCGATATTTCCCAACTTCAGGCAATGCCTATAAGAGATGTTTATAAGCTTGCGAGGAAGTATGACGTGCAGGGCTATACCCAGATGGCCAAGAAGGATTTGATATTCGCCGTTCTCAAGGCTCAGACTGAATCATATGGTTACTTTTTCGATCAGGGTGTGCTGGAGATTACAGATGGGGGATATGGTTTTCTAAGAACGCTCGATAACAATCTTCTCCCAAGCTCAAATGATATTTACGTTAGCCAGTCACAGATCAGAAGATTCAATCTCACTAGCGGTGATACAGTTGCGGGGCAGGTGAGACCACCGAAAGAAGGAGAGAAGTATTTCGCGCTCCTGAGAATAGAAGCTATTAATCACAAGGCGATCAACTTCGCGGCTGAGAGGATTACTTTTCAGAACTTAACGCCTATTCACCCCGAGGATAAGCTTATTACGGAAACAGAATCGCACATTATGAGTACGAGAATGGTCGACCTCTTTTCCCCGATAGGAAAGGGACAGAGAGGTCTAATAGTCTCTCCTCCTAAGGCTGGGAAGACGATATTGCTGAAGGAACTTGCAAATGGTATCGCTGAAAACCATCCCGATACAGTGAGGATAATTCTGCTGATCGATGAAAGACCTGAAGAGGTTACCGATCTCAGGAGGAGTTCAAATGCACATGTGATCGCTGCTCCATTCGACATGCATCCCGAAAAACAAATCAGGGTTGCCGAAATGACTATTGAGATGGCCAAGCGATTAGTAGAGTTCAACTACGATGTGGTGATCCTCCTTGACAGCATTACGAGGCTGGCAAGGGCCTACAATCTCTACGTTCCGCCAAGTGGAAAGCTTCTGTCTGGAGGAGTGGACCCCTCGGCTTTATACAAGCCAAAGTACTTCTTTGGTGCGGCAAGAAATATTGAAGAAGGCGGAAGCCTAACAATCATCGCAACGGCTCTTGTTGAAACGGGAAGTAAGATGGATGAAGTAATATTCGAGGAATTCAAGGGTACTGGAAACATGGAATTGATCCTTTCGAGGCAGCTTGCCAACAAGAGAATGTTCCCTTCGATAAACCTCACCCTATCCGGTACAAGGAGAGAAGAACTTCTTCTTCCTTCCGATATTTTGCGGAAGGTTTGGGTTCTTAGAAGAATGCTGTCATCAATGTCGGAAGAAGAGGGTCTGAGACTAATCATGGACAAACTGCGTGGAACGGCTACCAATGAGGAGTTTCTGGACTTGATAGAGATGGAGAAAAAGTCGTACTAGACGGGAGATGTCAATGGCCAAGCACGTGATCGGAATCGATCTGGGCGGTACCGAGACCAAGATTGGAATCGTACAAGAAGATGGAAAGATTATCAAAAAAAAGATGATTCCGACTAAGGTGCTCGATGGAAGAATCACCGTTGTGACAAGAATTGGTGAAGCAGTTAGAGAACTTCTTCTCGAATCTGGAATGAACTCATCAGACGTTATCGGTATTGGTGTCGGATCTCCGGGATCGATTGACCATGAAACCGGCACCGTATTGTTCTCGCCGAACCTTCCAGACTGGTCAGGATTCGGACTGGCTGAGATGCTGGAGAAGATTTCGGGAATCAAGACCTTCATTGAAAACGACGCAAATTCCTTTATCCTTGGGGAGTGGGCATTCGGAGAGTTCAAAGGAAGTCAACATATGTTGGGGCTAACTCTAGGAACAGGTGTCGGAGGTGGAGTAATTACTCATGGGATGCTAATGACAGGAAGCATGGGTTATGGCGGGGAACTCGGACACACCGTTGTCGAACCCGGGGGTCCGCTTTGCGGCTGCGGTTCTCATGGGTGTCTTGAATCGCTTGCGTCAGCTACGGCTATCGTGAACATGGCGAGAGAGTTTTCTAAGAGATTTCCCGAGTCATTGATTTTTGCCAAGCCCGAGATAACTGCCAAAGCTGTCTTCGACTCCGCGCGAGAAGGAGACCATGCAGCAACGATTGTTGTTGAAAGAGCGACAAGAGCTCTGGCAACTGCAATAGGCAATTACATACACGTATTCAATCCCGAACACATAATAATTGGCGGTGGAATTAGCAAGGCGGGAGACTTGCTTATTGACGGCATCCAAAGAAAGATGCCGGAGTATGTAATGCCATCTTTCAACGGAACCTACAGTATAACCTTGAGCAAACTGGTGGAGAACGCAGGAATAAAAGGAGCTGCTTCAATAGTTTTCTACAGAATAAGTTGACCCTTCAGCTCTTGAGTAAGGATGTGAGCCTGCCTGGTAGGTTCGGGTATTCTGTACTTGCCTACAGTTTTTAAGACCAGATCTACTGCAGATTCTGAATTAATTCGATTCCCTGGCGAAACGAAAATCGGTTTTACGCCTCTCCTTGTGCGAACGGCGTATCCAAGCAAACGTCCATCGGGAGCAAGGATTGGGCTCATCACCCCCTTCTCTTCGGGACAGTCTTTAAGTTTGCCATACAAAAGGCTTTTGGCGATTCCAATGGTTGGCTTCTTCACGAAAAGGCCAATGTGTGAAGCTATGCCAACACCCCTTGGGTGAGCTATTCCATGTCCATCAAAGAAGATAACATCGACTTCAGGCGATTTGGAAAGAGCCTTTAATATGGTCGGGCCTTCTCTGAAAGATAGGAGTCCTGGAATGTAAGGTGTACTGATTTTCTCAACCGAGTAGAAGTACTCAATTACACGTAGCGAGCGAAATTCAATAATCACAACTACGGCTAGAGCTACCTCTTTTGAAGGGAAGGAAACATCCACCCCGGCGATCAGATTGGGCTCACCGGTGTAATCTTCAAATATGAGCCTGTCCCTAAGCCTCTTCTGCAAATCGATAGCCTGGATTGGTTCCATCGTCCAAGTGTGAATATTCTCTATGTTCATAAATGATTACTCCCCGACAGAAGGAATCTGTCGTCGTCGCTTCCTATAATGATTATGCCACATAGATGTTATAATTTATGAAAAGCTCATCAAGTGGAGGTGTATGATGAAATTTGTCGCAGCTCGTTCCGAAATCCTCACGAGATTAGAGTCGGTTTCTGGGGCAGTCGCTCCAAAGAATGTCAAGCCAATTCTTTCAGGCATATATTTCTCAATGAAGGATGAGTCGACAATTAAGCTTGTAGCTACCGATTTAGAGACAGCGATCACTACCGAGCTGAAACCAAAGCATTTAGATGGAAGCTGCAATTTTGTTATCGATGCTCGTCTAGTTCTTGAAATAGTAAGGAATCTGCCTGAAGGAGAAGTAATATTTGAGACGGAAGAAACTAACATGGTTATCAGAATGGGCAGCGCACGTTTCACTCTTCCAACAATGGACCCTGATGACTTCCCGGATATCGAGCCAGCAGCTGGGGGACTTGACTTCACAGTTTCCGTATCTTCTGTTGAGCTAATGGTTGAAAGGGTAATCTTCTGTGCAGCAAGGGACGAGTTCATGAGGAATCTGAACAGTGTTTATTGGGAATTTGATGACGGGTATCTTCGCCTCGTGGCTGCGGATGGTTTTAGAATGGCCCTTTCTGAGGAGAGAATCGATCTGAACATCGATGATCACTTTCTGCTGACGTTGAAGAGTATGAGGGATCTTCAAAACAGCCTTAAAGTCGCAATGTCTGATGTTATGAAAATAACTTACGATGGTTCGCGCGTGCAGTTTTCCTTTGATGGAACCGAAATAGTGACGAAAGTAGTTGATGCGGAGTTTCCTGACTATAGAAAAGTCCTTCCGAAGTCATTCAAAGCAAGAGTGGTGATTCCGACAGAGACTTTTTCCGATGCTGTTAGAAGAGCATCGATTGCCGCAAGACTTGGATCCGACTCTGTCAAGTTCGAGATAGACGATGAGCAGTTCAAGATTATTGCCAGAAGTCCGGATCACGGAGAGTCAGTAGAAGTTATTGGAGCGAACAAAGAGGGCGACAACATTGTTATAGCATTCAATCCCAGATTCCTTTCCGAATCTGCAAAGAAGATTGATTCCGACTCTGTGGAGTTGAACTTTGTTGACTCGAACAGCCCGCTCCAGATGAACCCTGTAGATGTGCAGGGATACACCTATATCATAATGCCGATTAGACTTATATGAGTATCAGGGTAGGAATCGGTTATGATGTTCATCCGATTCTCGTGGGGAACAAAGGATTGTTTCTTGGAGGTGTCAAAGTATCAGATTCTCTCTACCTTTCTGGCTACTCTGACGGAGATGCTCTTTGTCACGCAATTGTGGACGCAGTTCTAGGCGCAGTATCTTTAGGGAATATCGGCATTGAGTTTCCGGAAGTTGACTTGAATCGAGATCGAAGAAGTTTGGAGTTTCTATTTGAGGTATCAGAAGCAATAAGAGGACGATGGCAATTGCTTAATGTCGATACGGTCGTCGTCATAGAAAGCGTCAGGTTGGCTGGCTTTGTCAGATCAATGACCGAAAACATCGCCCAAGCTCTTGGGGTAGGAAGCGAGAATGTGAACATCAAACCAAAGTCGGGTAACGGCAGCAGCCCAGATTTTGTTCATGCTCATGCAGTCTGTCTTTTGAGAGAGGTGGAGTAAGAGATGCCCGATTTCCGCTACGAAGTAATCAACATCAAGGGAAGGCCAGAAAAAGGCAAGCTCGCTGCGAATTCCAAACTGGAGGCGCTCCAAATCCTCTCGAGCAGAGGCTATATTGTAAGTTCAATTAAGCAATCATCATCCTCTCGCAGCTCGACTAAGGCTTCGTTGTTTCCCGCCTCTCAGAAGGAAGTCAGTATCTTCTCAAGACAGTTGGCCACAATGGTTTCATCCGGTGTCAGGATAAGAGAAGCACTTCAGGTCCTTTCGACCCAGGTCCTGTTTTCTAGAAGATTCAGGAAGATCATAGCCCGAGTAGTGTTAGACATAGAGGGCGGAATGAGTTTCAGTGAGTCTCTTGAAAGATCGGGCGTTTTTGAACCTCTCTTCACCAACCTTGTCAAGGCCGGTGAGGCAGGTGGAGTTCTTGATGAATCGCTTGAAAGAGTTGCGGACTTTTATGAGGGAATGGTTGAGCTTCAGAACCAGGTTAAATCGGCAATGGCTTATCCTCTTTTCATGATGGTTTTTGCGGTTGGAATAGTGGGGATGATTTCCTTTTTCATTCTCCCGAACTTGATCAGCGCTTTTGGAGGAAACTTTGAACCAGAGGGAACAATGGCTATTCTTCTGAAGATGAATGATATTTTGAAGAACCAGTGGCCGCTGCTTCTTGTTTTGCTTTTCGGCTTGCTGATCGGAGGATTCTTCTTCTTCAAGAGCAAATACGGTAACATCGTTAAGGAGAATCTTGGGAAACTAATTCCTCCAGTAAGAACCCTGAGAAATATGACGGCTATGGAGAGATTCACTAGAACGACGGCCGTTCTAGTGGCAAGTGGAGTTGATCTGCCAACTGTTCTGGAACTTGCAGGAGAAGTCTCGCAAAGCCCTCGGGTTATGAAAGCCGTAACTAATGCAATAGTCAGCATTAAGGGAGGCGAGAGTATCAGCGCTTCCCTTGAGCATCAGAAGGTCTTCCCGCCGATAGTCGTTAGTATGGTGGCCACGGGGGAGGAGACCGGCAAGCTGGACGAAGTCATGTTCAAAGTTGCCGACTTTTATCATATGCAGGTTCAAAATGCACTCAAGAAACTTGTTTCACTTGTTGAGCCGATAATGATATTATTTATTGGTGGGTTCATTGGTTTTCTGGCAATAACTATATACGGTGCTGTTTTTGCGATGGAGCAAAGTATTGGATGAGTTTAACCGAGCTTTTGTGCTGTCTGGTTTTGGTCTCTCTTTGCCTCAGCGGCGTTGTACTGGTTTCATCTGAAATTATTGGTAGCCTGAAAATTAGCCTCAGCAAAACTGCTTTCGATTCGTTCATTGAAAGACAGCGTCTTGAGGCTGTTGTTCGTTCCAGACCTGTAGAGGTTTTCTATGATTCTTGGTTGAAGAGGGTCTCCTCGACAACGGGAGCGATTTTTGAAGATTGCCTCTGGGAGAACAGAGAGAACTTTAGGATCCGCTTCAATGGGGATGGTTCAATTGCTATTCTTGGCGGGTCGACAACATTGAGCTTTGCCGATGGCAGTGTGCTGACTATCCAACCGGTAACGGGGAAAGTCACCTATTGAGACTTGGGGGTAAACATGTTTCAGAGTATGATAACTGCCGTAAATTCTGACGAGGGTTATACTGAGATCGTTAGAGCTGTTATTGAAGGCCGGTATCTGAAACCCGTCTTTTCTGTGCTCAAGATGGGGGCAGATTCGCTTGAAGAATCAGTTAAAGTATTCAGGGAGAATAACACAATTCCTGCCGATGAAATTTTTGTTGCTACCTTTCATCCAAGAGATGTTGTCTTTCAGCATCTTGAGGTTCCCCGGGTAAAGTCTATGAAGAATTTACTCAATGTTGCCAGCTTCAAGGCCGCTTCCCAATTCTCATTACCGCCGGACGAAGTAAATGTTGCTTGTCTGAACTCGATAGCTTCTCTGAAAAGCGGACTCGTTCCTGCATTTGTTATAACAAAGAGAAAGGCCGTGTTTGAATTCATTGGGGGATTGACGGGAAAGAGCTTTCCCGAGCCGAACATTGTCGATGTGAAGCCCTTTTCGATTTTTAAAATGGCTCAAACAAGCGTCTTTGAAGGCAACAATATTGTTTTCATAGTTGACAGAAGCTATTCTCTTCTCCTGACATTCAGGGGAGAAGAAATCGTGGGGCTCAATTATATCAGCGATGGGTTTGACCAGGTTGCAAGCGGCTTCAAGGAGGACAATTCGCTCTCTCCGAACACAAATATTCAGAGGGAATTTCTTATTGGCTCCAAGGCATATTATGATTCGTTAATTGAGGAAGCTTCGGAAAGACTCGAGGGTCTGATCTCTTATCAGTTAAGGATGTATCTTACAAACACGTTGTCGAACTCGCCAAACACCTCAGCGGCTGATGAGTCTCTCTTCACCAGGTTTTTTGTTGCAGGACAGTCGAGTCTTTCTACAGCCGTTTATTCAAGAGCTTTCCAAAAGATTCTCGGAGACGAAACAGAAGTGGTCAGCATGCCTCTGAAAATGAAGGAAACAAGCGGGATAACTTATACTTCGGTTGGACTGCTTATGAGAGGTGGTGAGATACTTGGTCGACGTAAACTTGTATTCAAGGAAGAAGCGGGTCTCAAGGCTTAAGTATTCTCTAATAGTCCTGCTGATAATTGTCCTTCTGGTTCTGGGATCTCGTTTCTTTGTTACTCAGGCCTTTGAGACAAGATTGAGGCAGGTTTCCAGAATGAAAGGCTACCTCTTCGACAATACCGGGACATATCTGACAGGCAATCTGAAAGCAGACATTGAAATGATCTACAATAAGAAGCTAGAGTATACAGCAATGAGAAATAAACTGAGCAAACAGGTAAATGATCTTCGCACGCATGTCGACTCAAAATCAGTCGAAATGGACGTTTTTAGAACAATAGAGGCCTATCTTGAAGATGAAAATGCGATGAAGACAATAGCTTCAAGAATTCAGTTTGAGAGTGGAGTCGGTAATTCCTTTTATTATCTGATTTTCGAAGGCGATGATGTTTCTTTCCCCACACCAGAAAGCACACCGACTCTTCTTGCAAAACCGAGCGTGAGGGGAAATCTAGATTTTGCTGAGCTCTACTCGCTTCAACTTGTCGATCTAGAGGTGGGTGGTCATGATGAGTGAAAAGAACGAATTCAATTTTGAAGGCATGGACATGGATGCCACCCGAGAGCCATTTGACGGTAATGATAGCTATTTCATTCACAGGGACTACTCTAACAGGCTAAACAGAAAGCTCACTTTCCTTGGCAGAAAAGGTCTGAACTCGAAATTTGCATTTTGGTCGTTGATTGCTTTGACTGTGATCGGCTTTCTCTTTCTAGTGGTTTTGTACTCCTACAACACTTTTGAGAACACATCATTACTGATAGACGAAGTGAATGGACTGGAGAGCGCCTATCTCGAGGTGCAGTTGCTTTCAAGAGTTAGGAACGAAGCGATTGGCTCAATGAGCACAAGAAGCTATCTAGAAGAACTGAAGGAAAGAGTTCCGATAGAGACCAAACCGGGTGACTACAAGGGGATAACCGTCACTGGAGGCTCGAGAGATATTCTTGATCTTGTCGAGATGATCGTTAATGAGCCAAAGATACTCGTCAGAAAGCTTGAACTGAGATCAAATCTAGGCTTTCCCATTCTTCCGGAATCAAACATTCCATCGAATCTCTCACTCGAGCTAAGGACGGATCTTACGGTAACGGGCAACTTCTAGGTGGAGTTGATTTTATGGAGAAGATTGTTCTAATAATCGTTGTTTCAATAACTTTGCTGGTTACGGGTGGGGTTCTACTGACATTTCTTCTAGAACCGGTGGAAATTGCCGATGTGGCTGCAAGCAGAATTAGGATCGATCCTATCGATACTTCCAGAGTATTGAGCAGCGTTGCTTTGGGCAATCACTTTCTTCCTCTTTATGCAAGCCCTTTGGAAGTTATAAGGTCCATGCTTGAAGTGGGCGAAGAGGCTGCCGACGTTAAGTATGTAGCTTACTATAGATTGAACAAAGTTGATTATGCGGTTCTTGAAGCAGGACAGTCACAAATCACCGTAAGGGTTGGAGAACAGGTTGCTCCCTCTTACATAGTGTACGGAATTACGGAATTTGCTGTGTTGCTTAACGACACGAGCACGAACAGCTTTGTTGTTGTGAAGTACTTTAGATCGTAAACTCGAGGGTGAATATGGGGTGATTCGTGTGAGAAAAATAGCGGTCATATTTTTGGTTCTGGGTTTCTTCTGTATTGGTTTCTCTAATCAGTTGAATTCTGTTATACCTTCTATGGACGCTGAGTCTGTAACAGTGACTATGATCTTCAACGACACAGTCACTGATTACAACATTCAGTCAAATCCTTCCAAGACTATATACTCTTTGGCGCTCAACGGAGTGAATGGCAGAGATATGAATCTTCCGCTCCGAATGGGTCCGGTGGAGGGACTGTGGACTAGACAGGATCCGAAGAGACTTTCTGTGAATATCGCGTTGTTGATTCCAACGATCGATGATCCAGAAGTCACGATCAGGGACAATGTAGTCACGTTGAGATTCTTCAGATCGAAGATCAACGTTGATATCGAAAAGTTCACAACATACGGAATGACTGTTTCCACTGCGATGACGTACCTTTTCTCAGAAGAGATGCTTGATCTCTCTTATGTCATATCTCCTAGCGTCAGAAATGAGGAGGTCATAGTCGGTTTTTCTCTTGCGATGCCCGAAGACATTCTACGGAACATTCTCACATCACTCGGAGATAGGATAGCATACTCCTATTTGACCGATGGAACATTCTATCTTGGCACTCCGGAAGAAATAAAAGATTTGGTCAACGCCTTCTGGAAGACTTACATCGGTGTGGAGTTCAACGCCGAGGGAGAATCTATTTCCGAACAGATCGAAAGGCTAAGAAAGACTCTTCCTGTGAACAGTTTCATCGAATATCTGCCAAATGAGGCATCTCTAATGGTTTTCGGAGATCTTCAGACTCATATGACGCTTTCAGCTGCACTTACGACAAATACAGTTACGAGAGAATACAATGTTCCGTGGGAGATAGCGAACATTGA
Source organism: Mesotoga infera (assembly GCA_011045915.1). Taxonomy (NCBI): domain Bacteria; kingdom Thermotogati; phylum Thermotogota; class Thermotogae; order Kosmotogales; family Kosmotogaceae; genus Mesotoga; species Mesotoga infera. Next base: position 9,261 of record DSBT01000120.1, on the reverse strand, counting down.
CATCGAACCTCTCACCGCATACTATGAACTGGCCAGGAAACTCAACGCAACGCTGTTCTCTGATGGCCTTACAATAGCCAGTATTCCAGAGTTCAACAAACTGATTTTTTCTGGGAATGCTGCTCAAGTAGACGCTTTATATGAGTATATAGATCTTTACAGGGAGTACATCACCTCGCAAGACCTCGACTCCAGCAAGACGAGTAGGACGATTACTCTGCCTGACAACTTCTTTCTGATTGAAGACATATTGAAGCTGGGCAGTGCATCGGGATCGGGTTTGACAGAAGACAAGACTCTGGTAGGGACGATTTTCAGTATTCTTCAAAGTTATGCGATGTACGAGGATCTCTCTGTAGACAGAACCTTTGAACCCATCGGAAAGGTAACTTTTGAATTACCCAATTACCTCGTTCCGGTTCTTCAGAAGGTTGCCGACTCCTTCTCTGAGATATCGACAGACGTGTCTTACACTATCGTAAATTATCACCTGACTATAGAAGAATCAATATTGTCACAGGTTCAACGTATTACCGGGGCAGCAATAGAAGCGCTGGGAGAAAGAAAGGGATTCATTATCAAGGGTTCTAAGAGCTCAATCGGAACGGCCGAGTATCTCCTTTCGCTTTTCACAGGGATTGCTTTTGAAGACTATGCAAACACATACCTCGAGCTAAAGGCTAATGATTCCTTTGAGGAAGTCTCAGCTTTCCTCAGAACTTTTTACGCGGCTCAGGGTCTTGTTGAAGGCGAGTATACAGTTGAGCAGATCGCAGACAGATTGGTCTTCATGTACGCTCCTTCTGAGATAATGGAGAAGGCCGTTGCTGAGCTTGAACAGCACGAAAAGCAGATATACAGAATTACAAGGCAATCTATCCTTGAGATATCACCCGAAGTCTATACTTCGGGTTTGGGCGAGTTGCTCCAGACGATTCTTGTCGAGAACGAGACGGCCAACTTCATCGAGTCAGCCGGTCTGCTGGTGATTAGTGCGTACCCGGACAGGCTTTTGGAGATAGAGAGCGTTATCGAAGAGAGAATTCCAAGAATAACTGAAATGGTTGAGAATCGCATCTCAAGTCAGGACCCCCGGTTATCTCTGCAGATAATGGCAATCCCCGGCTGGGATATCGAGAAGTTCAGGGCTTATCTCAACGATTTCCTTGGATCCGATATCTATTCGGAAATAACACTTACAACATCAGGCAGCGGCTATATAGTAATTGCATCACAGCCTGTGCTGGAAGCGATTTCTACAGAAGCAGAAAAACTGAGAGGATTCGAGAATCCCTCTTATAGATTGGAAACATCAATTCCGTCCCTCGCGCAGTTTGAGCTTCTTCTGGAAAAACTGGGTATCGCAGTGACAATTGTTCCCGTTGAGAACCAGTTTATGATCGTTGGTTCAAAGGAGAATGTTGAAGAGGCCTCTAAGCTTGTCCGGCAGATTAGCAGCGGTCTTCCTGTTCAGGGAGATGTTTCGGACACTGCGGTGGATTACGAGTTCACATTCATTAACCTCCCCTATTCAGAAGTTGAGGGGATAAGTGAACTTCTAAGCAAGCTCAGTTTATCTGTTGAATTTGTTGACACTCCTACAGGTGTGGCAGTTGTCGCTACGAAAGAGAGACTTGAGAAGGCAATGGAGGTCATAAACTCTGTCCTGTCAAGAATCGAGACAATTGAGACCGGTCCGAGAAGTTACAGTTTGATAGATATTGAACCGGATGTGGTCGGCAGTTTAAGTGAAATACTCTCCCGATTGGGTTATGAAATAGATCTCGTGGAGACCCCGGCAGGAATAGTTGGAGTCGGTGTTGAGTCGCAGTTAGCAAAAGCCAAGAGCATAGTTGAAGAGATCTTGAAGAAAGAGACATCGACGCTTCCCCAACAGGGAGATGGGGATAGATCATATTTGATCATTTCTTCAAAGCCTGAAATTGAGATTGCCTCGCTCAACTCAGTAATCAATGTCTTCAGTTTCGATCTCGTAGTAACTCCTGTCTACGACAAGATAGTCGTCGTTGGAGACAGCTACGATCTTCAGCTCTTCAAAGGATTGTACAACGAGATTCTTACCTCCGAAAGCGTCGAAGGCGCCTTTGTCAGCAAAGAGCTTTTAAGAGTGCCCGGTTGGGATTCTGATCGACTGCTTTCCTATCTGGGAGTTGTTCTTGGAGTTGAGAAAACGACCAGTGTTTCGCTAGTTCAAACTGCAAGGGGATATATAGTCAATTGTCCTCAGTCAGTTCTGGAGAGTGTTGAAAGCGAATTTGAGAGACTGCGAAGTATTGAAAGCCCTTCTTATTCTATTGAGAGAAGAATGCCCACACTCGATGAGATGAACTCTCTTCTGTTGAGACTGGGAATCATTGTAGACATCCTGAAAGTCGATGATTATTTTGTAATCGTTGGATCTTCCACAAGTGTCGAACAGGCGAAAGAGCTTGTTTCAAGGCTTTTAGAGGTAATCGGTGACGAATCGGAAACGAAACAGACTGCATTTGAGGTCTCCAGTATCTCAAGTGAAGATATGCCTGCTTTTACCGAAATCTTTGCGAGCATCGGGATAGAAGTAAAATTGCTTGATTCCCCTTCAGGTATTCTAATTATTGGAAACGACGATGAAGTAACTAGAGCGGTTGAAGTTGCAGATTCGATTCTTGAGAAGAGAGCTTCAACAGTTGATTCGGAAATCTTATTCGAGTTTGTTCCTGTTTCTTCCGATGAAATTGAGGACTATTCCTTGATTTTCGAAAAGATGGGACTGAATGCCGAATTGCTTTCTTCTCCATCGGGCGTAATTGTGATTGGATCCTCTGAAGAAGTAGTAGAAGCAAAATCGGTAGTGAAGTTAATTGCCGAGCAGAAACAGCAATTCGATACGACAGAAGAAAAGAGGAACGACTCGACCTTTGTGAGAAGAGTCGCCGGCTGGAGTGATGAAGTATTCTCCAGTTATCTTAGAGACTTTCTGAATGAGGATCAGTACTCTCGAATATCTATCTCTCCTTCGGTGAGTGGCTACATCGTTGCGGGACCCGTTGAACTTCTTCAATCAATTGAGGTCGAAGTCAGTCGTCTTCAGGAGATACAAGATCCTCACTTCGTTGTTCAAAGAGGACTACCACCTCTTGATCAGCTCGAAATACTTATCCAAGCACTGGGCATCAAAGTTGAGATAATTCCGGTTGAGGATAAGTATCTGATTGTTGGTAATCGAGAGAGTGTTGTTCAGACAAATCAAATCATCGACCAACTAATAGAGGCAATATACCAAGAGGGGAAGTGGATCGAAGACACTTCGGTGTCAAAGACGTTCATTTTTTTGCCGGTAAGACCCGAAGACGCAGCTCCTCTGGAAACGGTTATGGAGAGGCTCGGAATAACATCCGAACTAATTCAGATCTCGACGGGGATCATTGCGGTCGGCTCTGAAAAGGAACTTCTCAAAGCACTTGACGTGGTTGAGTCGGTAATGGCTCATTCCGAAAGCGTCACCGCTGAACTAGAACTGAATTACAGATTCGTTGATGTTCGATCGGATTCAATAGAGCAACTTCTGCCAATAATCGAGCGGCTGAACATCGAAATCGAACTTCTGGAAACTCCCACCGGTGTTGTTGCAATAGGTGCGGAACCTGAACTGGATCGCGCGGAGGAATTGATAGAGGCGATTAATTCGAGAGCGGCTGAAGATCTTCCTCTTCAGGATAAGTACGAGAGTTATCTTCTTCTTCCCCTTTCGGCGGGAATTACTGTTGAGTCCCTGGAACCGGCGCTTGAACTGCTAGACTATCGTGTCTTCGCAGTGAGCGTTGCTGACAAAATTATCGCGATCGGCAATGAAGAGGATCTTCTTAAGTTCAGGGCTCTATACATGCAGCTTCAGGCAGTGGAAGTAGACAGAGAAGAAAGGATCTCGCTCGATATCAAGGCAATACCCGGATGGGACATCGCAAGAATCAGCGAGTATCTGAGACTATTTCTTGGGACAGATGACTTTGATAGGATTTCTATAGTCCCTTCTTCCACAGGATTCGTTGCCTTATCACCAAGAGCTCTCATTGAGTCGGTAGAAGCCGAAATTTTTAGGCTAAGAGAGTTTGAAAATCCGGCGTTCACAGTGCTTGAGAGAATACCCCCCGTAGATGATCTTGAAGGGCTGCTTTCGAGACTTGGAGTCCTTGTTGATCTGGTCAGCATGGGTAGTTCCACCATTGTAATCGGTTCCAGCGAAGATGTACAACGTACAAGCCAGATAATGGAGCAGCTCTTGAAATCAGTCTCCCAAGATGTAAATGTGCCTGAGACTGTTGAATACAGTGTCCTTGATATTTCCGGGGAAGACATCGGCAGCTTCAACGCGATTCTTGAGAGGCTTGCAATCGAAGTATCCTTACTCACGTCCCCATCGGGCGTTATTGCAATAGGTTCTCAAGAAGCATTGGAGAGAACTGTAGCGGTAGTCGATGACGTACTCAGCAGAAGAACTACGACACAGGTTTATGAGCCTATGTACGCCTTTACGGGCATACAGAGCAAAGAGATAGATAGCTATCAGGCAATTCTTGATAAACTCGGCGCCGACGTGGAGCTTCTTCCTTCTGCCACAGGGGTTTTGATGATCGGTGACAGAGACAAGGTCGAGACAGCAATCAAGACCGTCAACGCGATTCTCGAAAGAGAAGCCCTGGTTGCTGAAACTGAAGGAGAGAAGGTGCGAGTTTCAAACGTAGCTTCAGTTGTGCCGGGCTGGAGCGATGAGAAATATGCCAGCTACTTCATGGACTTCCTTGGAGAGGACGACTTCTCAAGACTTTCGATCACTCCTTCGTCTAGCGGCTATATCGTCGTCGGTCCGCTGGAAGTTATCTCGAGATTGGTTACCGAAGCCAATCGTCTGGCGGGGATAGAAGATCCGTTCTTTGTTATAGAAACGTCTCTTCCTGCAATCGATCAGCTGGATACTCTTCTTGAACGGCTGGGACTTAAGGTGACGATACTACCTGTCGGAGACAAACACCTTGTCGTTGGCATGAAGGAAAATGTAGAGAAGACAGTCGAATTGATCAAGATGCTGAGAAACGGTCTTGAGGCTCCAGAAGCCTCAAGGAAATATGACTACATAATAATGCCTGCAAGCGAAGGGACATTTGAGACTATCCGACAGGTACTTTCGGAACTGAAAATAGACGCTACTGCTTTGAGCTTTGGAAGCAACGTGATAATTGTCGGATACGGGGAAGACTTGGAAAGCGCCGCCGATGTTGTAATCTCGATTAACGAAAAGACTGCTTCTCTCGAGACAGATGAGGAGTTGATGTATTCTTTTACTGAAATACCGAACGACAGAATTGAAGAGTTCAGAGCAATCCTAGAGAGTTTGGCGATAGACATTGAGCTCTTATCCTCACCGTCCGGAGTCATTGCGATTGGCTCGCAGCAGGCCGTTTCAAGAACGGTTACGGTGGTTGAAGACATCCTAAGCAGAAGGACTACCTCGCAGGTATATGAGCCGATTTATGCCTTCACTGGAATACCTAGCGCAGACATTGAAAGCTACCAGACTATTCTTGACAAGCTGAACGCGGGAGTAGAGCTGTTGCCATCTGCTACCGGAGTTCTCATGATCGGTGACGGAGACAAGGTGCAAGAAGCGGTCAAGACAGTCAATGCAATTCTTGAGAGAGAAGCGTTGTTTGACGAATCAGAGGGTCAACCAGACAGAGTCTCAAACGTTGCAGCCCTCGTCCCCGGATGGAACGATGAAAAGTATGCCAGTTACTTCACTGACTTTCTTGGCGTCGATGATTTCTCTAGAATCTCTATCACTCCTTCTACCAGTGGATATATTGTGATCGGTCCAGAAGAAGTAGTGTCGAGATTAGTTGACGAGGCTTCCAGGTTAGCCGGAATAGAGGATCCATTCTTCGTTATTGAGGATTCCCTCCCCGCTATCGATCAACTAGACACTCTGCTTGATAGATTAGGCCTTAAGGTCACGATTTTGCCTGTGGAGAACAAGTATCTCATAGTTGGCATCAAGGAGAGTGTTGAGAAGACGGTCGAGCTCATTAAGATGCTCAGAAGTGGCGTGGAAACTCCCATAAGCTCGAGAAAGTATGACTACTTGATAATGCCCGCAAATGAAGGCAGTTTCGAGACAATACGACAGGTGCTCACAGAATTGAAGATCGATGCCACGGCTTTGAGCTTTGGGAGTAACGTGATACTTGTCGGTTACGGCGAGGATCTTGAAGATGCAGCAAGTGTCGTAAACTCGATAAACGAAAGAACGGTGATTTTAGAGACTGACAGGGAGCTTAAGTACTCGTTTACAGAGATCCCGAACGACAGAATTGATGAGTTTACAGCCATACTTGACAGCCTTAAACTTGATGTTGAACTTCTCTCTTCTCCTTCTGGGGTTGTCCTTGTTGGAACTGAGAAAGAGGCGGAAGAGGCCAATGAAGTGATCCGTTCAGTACTTTCAAAGGCAGAACAGGATGAGACTATCGAGTCGAGATTCTTCAATAACCCGGCTGGATGGGAAGAGGGAAAGCTTGTTGCGTACTTGCGAGGTTTCCTTGGAGAGAAGGATTGGGCGAAGGTGAGTGCAACTCCTGTCCAGTCAGGATATCTTTTGGTGGGCCCGTCCGAAATACTTAACAGAATACATTTAGAGACGGTAAGGTTGGCGGGCCTTGAGAAGCCCTATTACGAGATAGTCGAGACGGTTCCTTCTATCCAGAATCTTCAGGGTATGCTGGAGAAGATGGGTCTTGCGGTTACGGTTATCACAGTGGATGGGAGATCGATGGTAATCGGACCTGAAAGCGATGTCCTTCAGACTGTGAAGGTATTCGGTGAACTTGCCGAAGGGATTGTCCTTCCCAGGGGCGACGAACCGGATGTTTTTGACTTTGTGGAGATCCCGTCTGAAGAAGTGGAAAGCTTCAGAACAATCTTCGCAAGACTTGGAATTCGAGTAGATCTACTCGGCACACCTACAGGAGTCATAGTCGTTGGCCAAAAGGACAGTATTTCGAAGGCCCTTGAGACCATAACCTCAATTCTCTCTCGCAGAGAGGTGCAGGTTGTTAACGGCGAGCAAAGCTATATGGTTGTAGAGATTCGTGACGGATTTGATCTTGCCTCGGCTCAGTCGGTTATCTCGGCTTTCAGTATAGACGTTTATCCTCTTTCTGTGGCTGGAAAGCTGGTGATAATAGGCGCTGAAAAGGAACTTGGAAGATTCGTACAGATAAGAAACGACATTATAAGCGAGCACAAAGTTACCGTTATCGTGCCTCGTGAAGTCACTATAGAAGAACTCAGCGGAATAATCAGTACGCTGGGACTAGAAATGTCGGTTCTCGAAATCCGAGGCAGCTTCGTCGTTTACGGTAAGGAGGGAGAGATCGAACAGGTTAGGGACATCCTTTCCCGGCTTACATCCGATGAGCCTTCCGAGAAGACTCAAGAGATGCGGATTTTCACGGGGATTTACCAGAACACTGATTTTCTGAATCAGCTTCTCTCCAATATGGGCTCTTCTTTGAAGATCTACGGAGAGAGCGACAGAATTGTGGCGGTTGGTAGTGCGGAAGATATAGGAATGTTTGAGAGTCTCATGCAGGAGATCGGCTCTGAACCGTCAGCAGTGGAACTGACAGCGGAGTTCTATCCCAAACTTGAAGGCTGGACTGGAGAGACTCTTGCCGAGTTTTTCAGGGCCATGAACTTTGCAGTAGAGGTCTTCCATGAGAGCAGTAAAGGTTACCTGTTGATAGGTCCGGCCGATGAGCTCAATAGAGTTCCAGATGTTATGGACGGTCTTGAACTTAGGACAAAGAGACTGACTACTCTGTATCCAGTTCCATCGGGAATGACTTACGAAGAGCTAAGGGAAATCCTGGTGTCGGCGGGATTCAGTCTTTCATATACGAAACTGGGTCAGAGCATGTCGATTTCCGGGCTTGAAGATGATGTCAATATGGCTGTTGCTCTCCTCGACGAAGTAATCAGAAGCGGACTGGGAAAGGGAGTCTCTTACAGGCTTATAGAATTACCTGTCGACCTGACTCTTGAGAAGCTTGAGAAGATAATGAGCGATATGGCCCTCAACATCTCCTCAGTGCAAGTTGACGGGGAAGTGATGCTAATAGGTCCCGACAGCGATCTGAGAACTGCGAAGGAAATAGTTGAATATCTTACACCTGAAGATCCTTCCGTTGACGAGCAGAGAATCTACTCGGTTATTCCGCTCGGTGAGGGACTATCGCTCGCAGAGATTTCCGATCTCGTTGATAGTCTCTCCCTAAGTGTTGAGATCCTTCCTGTGGGAGGAGATGTAGTAGTTATAGGTACTGAAAGCAATGTGGAGCGTTTCAGAGAGCTAATTAGCTCGATCTCGGCGACTCTAGGAATAGGAAGCGTTGAGAGTCCTGAATACTCCATTGTTGAGAAGGTGGAAGAGATCTCGATCGATCAGTTCAGAGAGCTGCTCTCATCCCTCAACTTGCCTGTGAAGATTGTAGAGGTTTCCGACTACCTGGTCTTCATTGGCTCAGGCGAGAGTAACGGCAAAGCAGTCGATCTCTTCTCAAGATTCGAGACGGAAGATAAAGAGCCCATAGCGGAGGAAATTGAGTTTACCACTCTTTCGTTGCCAGAGGGATTTGATCTCAATTCTCTCTCTACAATATTCGACAAACTTGACTTCAAAGTCGATCTGAATGTCGTTGGCAATGTCTTGCTATTGATCGGAGCGAAAGATTCTATCGAAAGTGCTCAGGCGCTTCTTGAGAAGCTTGTGCAGGTTTCGACTGGCGAATCGGGCGAAAGAAATGTCTTTGAGATTCTCGAGCCTAAGGAAGGTGTCTCCGCCGAGTTGCTGAATCAGCTTTTCAGGCTCATTGGAATCGATGTAGAGATCCTCGAAGGTGATACTGCGCTAGTGTTCGTCGGAAGTCGGACCAACGTGGGGATGGCTCTCGAGGTCTACGATTCTCTCGGAAAGACGGCAGAAGTTGACGAAGGACCTATCTCCTACACGATAACCATTCTTCCGAAGAACCTCACACCAGGCCAGCTAGAGACAGCTTTCGATTCGATTCAGATACCAGTTGGTGTTATTGAAGCCGGTGATTACGCGATAATTGTTGGAACAAAGCCTTCTCTTGCGAGAGCACAGGAGCTCGTCTCCTCCCTTCGGATAGGAATAGACGCGAGCGGAACGTCGGCCGACGGTTC